>JANLTD010000285.1:0-10739 GCA_031362765.1 Acidobacteriota bacterium
TGTTTTGTCGTTATTTTTAGTGTATTTTTGTTTCATAGCGTATCTCCTTTTCAGGCTTCAAACCTGTTATGTTTTTTGATCAAAACAAGGATACGCTATTTTTACCTTTTTTCCATTTCCACAACTTTTGATACTACCTCTGTTTCCAGCTCGCTTTGGTACTTCTTATTGCTACATAGAGCCATTTATCTGAAGCAGCTAAATATCTTTCGTTCGATTGAATCAACAGAAACTTGAATGAATTTATCTACCCGTTCCATTTGATGGTAACGTGTAACTTTTAAGCATCTTTTTAGAGTTGCTTTAGGTATAAATATAGTGCAAGTGTGTTCGGCAATTTGATTTGGCTCATTTCGGTGAGTTTGAGCCCAAACACCTAAAAATGCCTTTAATAGAAAAGCAAGAGGTGTCAAAAAACATTAGTTTTTTGGCACCTCGAAATGACAAAATAAAAGCCCCATAAAATAAGTACTTCCATAAAATATTGTTTGAAGGATTTTATAACAGTACTTTTACTCTTCATTTTCTTAAGCTCAAAAATCAAATAAAAAATAAGCGGCAAACAAAATATAGAAGAAATTAGCGAATTATTATTAAAGATTCGTTAGTAAATTTTATTGTAAATTTTTCGGGAGATTTAAACATGAGCAAATATATGGCATTCGAGTCGGAAGCTTTTGCCAATCAGGAACTTCTCGTCGAAGCCCTCGGAGAAATGGGTTTTGACCAGATCACGGTCGGAACGGACATTCTGCTGCAGGGTTGGGACAAGCGCGAGCAAAAGGCAGCCAACGTTGTGATTCGCCGCAATGATGTCAAAAATCACCGCCTTTTGGGCGACATCGGCTTTCAGCGCACGTCAAAAGGTTATGTGGCGCTCATTGACGATATGGATTTGGATTATCGCCTGGGACGCGATTTTATCCAAAAGCTGCAAACCCAATATCATGAGGCGACAGCTCGGAAAATGGCGAAACGATTGGGGGGAACACTGATCAAACAAACGGTCGGCAAAACGATCAAAATTAGAGTCAAATTTTAAGTTGAGGAGGGACAAATTATGCCGGAAATTGAATTTACGATCGATATCGAAACGGGCAAGTGCGAAACCGAGATCAAAGGCGTGCACGGCGTGGCGTGTGAAAAAGCGGCGCAGCAGCTCAAACAATTGCTGGGAGATCCGAAGGTTGATAAAAAAACAAAAGAGTTTTACGCGAGGCCCGAGGTCAAACAGCAAATCAAGGGGAAGGGATGAGCGAGATCGTTTTTATTCTCGAGCCTGACACGGGACGCGTGACGGTCGAGTCATCCCAGGCTGAGGCGCTCATTGCCAAAGAACTGAACAAAGATCTGGGGCAGGGAAGCGCGGTCAATTGCGGTCGGCCAAAACTTGAAATTCAGCAGGATCGAAATCAACAAGATTGGCAAAACTCTGCCGAAAGTATAGTTCCAATTTCCAAAGAGGAACAAATCTATCTCTATCGGATCTATCATTATTCGACGGTCGACGGCCCCGGCCGACGAAGCGTCATACAGGTTGCGGGATGTTCGATCCGTTGCATAGGATGCTATATTCCTGAAACGCATCGGCCGGATAATGGGCGATTGACTTCGATTGGCGAGATCGTCGCCGAAATCGATCAAAAGAGCCGTGAACACGACGGGGTGACGATTTTGGGCGGCGAACCGTTCGATCAGGTTGAGAATTTGTCCGTTCTGGTTCAAAAACTTAAATCGAAAGGCTTTCACTTGACCATTTATACCGGGTTTACGCTCGATGAATTAATCGCCCGAAACTCCGGGGCAGTCAATCGGATATTGGATAGCACGGATTTGCTGATTGATGGGCCGTTCAATCTGGAATTGACCGCCAATGCCGGAGAGTATCGCGGTTCGAGCAATCAAAGGCTGATCTTTTATCCGATCCTGGGGAGAAAAAATGAACGCTGAAAACCAAAAAGGCGAGGCGCTCGAAAAGGTGCAAAAGAAATCTGAGGAAGATTTTTTAGCCTTTATCGAAATTTGTCTTGATGAATGTTGGTGTCCGACAAAATGCCCGGAGGGTTGTTTGGTCGAACCAGACGGGGTTTGTCCGCATGGCTTTAAAAGTGTGGCTCTTGAATACAGATTGATTTAATACTTAAAAAAAACAAAAACTATGGAAGCTATAATTCACGCCAAACAACTAAAGGAACAAGTCGGAGCGTTACAGGGCATTTTTGCCAGAAAGGAAACGATTCCGGCTTTGGGAAAAATCAAAATTGATGCGAATTCAAACGGCGCGTTTGTCATGACCGCGACAGATTTGGATATTTCTTTAATCATCGAACAGGAAGTTGATATTTTGCAGGCAGGTTCGATTTGTCTTTCGGGTAAGAAATTAGGCGAAATTACGGGAAATTTGCCGAATGAGCCGGTGCATTTGAAACTCGATAAAAGCGGCGCAAGAGTTGAATTTCAAGCCGGACGTTTCAAGAGTAAATTGAGCGGCACGGATAGCGATACTTTCCCAGAAGTTCCGCGTGTCAATGCTGAAAGTCTAAAACTGCCTGCAACCGTTTTTTACGAAGGCTTACGGCGAACAATTTTTGGCGTGACCGAAGACAACAAGCGTTTCACGATTAACGGAATTTTGATGATTTTAGACGATTCAGGCTTGAAAATGGTCAGCACCGACGGGCATCGTTTATGCTTTTTTCAAACAGCCGCTTCAAACACTAATCAAAATCTCTCGTGCCTGATTCCGATCAAAGCCGCCCGCGAACTGAAGAATTTATTGGCAAGTGAAATCCGCAGCAATCAAAAGATTGACCTCAAAATTAAGAAAGGAAGTCAACTTGAATTTGAAATCGGCAATAAATTGATGACGGCGCGTGAAATCACGGGAAATTTTCCGAATTGGGAAATGGTCATCCCGAAAACATTCGAGTTTTTTGCTGAAACGAAAGCAAATGAATTAAAAGATGCTTTAACCCGTGTCGGCGTGATGGCGGATGACGCGCATCGGCGGATTGAATTTATCTTTCACCAAAACAAACTGACGCTCAAATCCGAATCGGCGGAAACCGGAAACTCGACCGAAGAAATAAACTGCACCTTTCAGAAATTGAACAATACTGAAACTCAATCAAGCGAAACCACAGACGGTTGGAAGATTGCTTTTAATACCAAATATCTGATGGAGTTTTTGGCACTTCAAAACGCCAAACAAAACGAATCACGGGTCATTTGGAAATTCGGCTCGAATCTTTCGCAAACACTTTTGACTTTTGAAGGTGAGGAACGCCTATTCAGTTACGTTTTAGTTCCGCTCAAGTAAATGGCGCATTTTATTGAAGTCGAAAGACATTCCGAAGCTGAAAGGGCGTTCATTTCTGGACGCGTTTTATTATTCTGATTCCGCGAGCGGCAATCGGTTTTCGTGCCGATGGTAAAAAAGTTATTGCCGCCGCCGTAAATTGGGACGCTGAGGAGACAAGCGAATTTGATGTGCGGATTTCATTATTGATTACGGACTCGTTATTCGGGACATTCAATGAATTGCGAATCACTCAGCATCTCTCTTACAGAATCAGCTTCGACATCGGTGCGCGAAAAAATGCTCGGAATGATTCGGCTCAGAAAAAAATTTGCCGAAATGGATGTTGAATCTGATGCCATTAATCGGCTGACTGCATTTTAAGCCCGCGAATATTTTGAAAAATGACGACGCACTTATTAGGTTGTTGGCAACTGTTCAAACTTTGTGTTTAAACGAAGCACCTTGCCGCGAATTGTTTGAGAGTTTTGGGAACATCCGACTTTTTTGTTTTTGAATTTGTATAATTTCGTGTGATTTTGTGGTTTATGCAGTTTTGAGAAGTCTAGTTTTGACCTGATGTTTTAGGAATTTTGTGTGATTGAACTTACTACTTTTCTTTACAATATTTACTTGCCTTTGCTTTAGATTATACTTAATTGTTATTTCCGCAAGTTATTCTGCTTATCTCAAATTATTTTTGTTTTAGATTAGAAGAGAGATAACTTTTAATAAGCTATGGTGTTTAAGTTTTCCACAGGTCTTTTGCGGGTTAAATATACTCTTTGGTTAAATAATATGGTTAAAAAGACTGGCGAGCCGGAAATGTAATGTAAGTGCTTATATTGGAAGATTTACACGTTACCAACATCAGGTCAAAACTAGACTTTGACGGAAAATCATCAGGTCAAAACTATCTTTTTTTGCAAAACATCAGGTCAAAACTAGATAAAATCCCTAAAACATCAGGTCAAAACTAGACAAAATCCCTAAAACATCAGGTCAAAACTATTTTTTACGGAAAAATTATATCCAAATTATGCAAGTTTTGACTTTAAAAGTTATCAAAATAGTCAACATCAGGTCAGAACTTCACAAAACCACAGGTCAGAACTAGAAAAAGGTCAGGTCAAAACTAGAAAAATATCCACAGGCTATGAAGTTTGGATTCAAGTAGGATATGATTGCTGATTTTACTCCGAAGAGTGCAAATTCTGAGTTTTTGGTAACAGAAAGGTCAGGTCAAAACTAGAAAACTTTGTGTAATAATTTATTTTAGTTTTTTGATGGCAGCGACTGAACTATTGCGGAAAGATTTTCCGCGTGCTTCTGGAATCATTACTCTTAGGTTAGTATCTCGGTTTGCACTTATTGCTTCGCTAATGAATTTTTTGTGGGGAATTATTTCGAAAATGAAGTCAATCTTTTTATTCTTTTTGCGAGCGTCGAAGACTTCGCGGATTGAATAACTTTCGATGACATTTGCAGCAATTAATTCTTCCAAACCCTTGACTACTTCTTTAACCTCTAAACTTAAATCTCGAAGCCGTTTTAGCCCGAAATCACGGTAAATGGTGTTGATAGATATATTATACTCTTTGTCTGAAGCCGCTTGTGTAAAGTTATGCGACATTCTTTTGTGAAGATGTCGGGCGATGGTCGAACTATAGTTCATTAATTGTTTGTAATTTACCAGTCGAAAAGTGTTGTTTTGGATGCTTTCCGTAACAAGAGGTGAAAATTTGACAAAGGTTATATCTTCTCCATCGCGTCCTTTAAATCCGTATGCTTCAATCGGGTGAAAGGCGGCGCGAATTTCGCCGTCTTCCGCATCGGTGATTTCAATTGAGACTCCGAAAAGAGTAACGATAGCTTCTTCCAGTTGGTCGTAATCGTAAGTATGACCATTTTCCTTCAGTTCATTTTGGAGGGCTTTCCGCGAAAAAACTACGGATAACTGTCCGTTTAGATAAACCCCTTTAGCACTGCGACCGTCAGCTGCCATTTTCCGAAGAGCGTCTTCGACCATTTCTTCTCGTTTTCCTGGGTAAGCGTCGCGTTCCTCACCATTTCTACTGACGATTCTGGCGGGCTTCATTTTGAGGACATAGTGTCTTTTGCGACAGACAAACTCCCGCTCAATGGATTTAAGAAACATTCCGGAAATGCGTTTGGGTTTACCGAATAAATATTTGGGAATAAAGTCGTATAGTTCGACTGTATGAGAATAATCATCACGATCATTTTCTAGGAGCTGGAATAGACTCGGCTGAGTGTCGGTATTTTCGGTAAAATCGGCATATTTCTTTTTCTCTTTTTTGGACATTTTTTAATGTATAACTGACGGTTAGCATTTTATACTATTGTAACAAATCCAACAATTGAGCCACGTAATTGAGCATTTTCATTAATTAGTCATTGAATATTTTGATAAGTTTACAAACAAATCAATTCGCGTCCGATAATGATTTGCCAATCTTATCATCAATAAAAAGGAAATTATTTCTCACCGCGATGATTTGAATACCTCATAGAGCAGCAAACTGCCCGCAACGGCGACATTGAGCGAATCCATGCCGGAAACCATCGGGATCCGAACCAGTTGCTGACATAAAGCCTGCTCATTCTGGGTCAAACCGGAGCGCTCATTGCCGAGCATTAAGATAGTTCCGGATCCGTAACCGGCTTTATCATAATCGGGGGGTTCGTTTGGCGATGTGCCGACGACTTGTAATTTATGGCTTCTAATCCATAATTGCAGCTCTTTGAAGGTTCTTCTGATAATCCTTTGTTTGAAAAGAGCACCATGGTTGCGCGAATGACACTTGGGTCGGAAGGGTCGACACGCTCGCCGATCAAAATAAAACCGCTGGCGCCGACCGCCGCGGATGTTCGAATGAGCGTTCCGAAATTGTCTAAAGAACGAATATCGCTGATGGCGGTCCAACAAATCGAATCGCCGGGTTTTACTTCACCGAGTTTTAAGATCAGCTGCCTGAAAATAGCGGCAATGCCTGATGCTCGTTCAGTGATCGAGATTTTCCGAAATTCTTCAGGACTCACTCTTGCGAAAGGAGTTCCGTCTCGTTTCAACCGGCGCACCATTTTGCGGGCGACCGGCGAGATCAGAAGTTTTTCACTATAGATGATTGTTTCGACGGGGAAGTGATGATCGATAGCTTCGGTGAAGTTTCGAATGCCTTCGGCGAAGAAGAGTCTTTTGCTATCTCGGAATTGCCGATCGGATAGAAGTCTCCTGACTTTCGGGAGAACGTGCGCAAACTCTATTGGCTGGTGACCAGCTGTTGGTTCATTGCGCATCCTCCTTTTGGTGAGCTCCAAGGCTCGGTTTGTGGTTAATTTGTTTCATAATTGCTTGTAGGGATAAAGTTTTTCAAAGTCTTAATTGATATCGAAGCATGATTTTATAATATCGCCGGATGGAATAAGAAGCTTTTTAAAAGTGAAAGAATGGCCAGGGGATTGAAGTCCGGGGAAATTGAGAATATTTTGTGTTAAAATCTGCCGCATATGATTACTGCTGATGAGCGCTCTGATTTGATTCACATTATGAAAATGAATCGTTTGAGTTTGGTTGATTCCGATTTGGCGCAGCTAGAATTTACGGGGCTGATTGATGATCGTGATTATCGGATTAAAATTTTGGCGGTTGAAAGTTTGCCGCAGTTAATAATTCAGTCGAACGGGGAAGTAATTTGCAATGAAAATTTGAGGAGTGTTGATGATTTAAGGATTTTTCTTGACGAACGGCTTTACCAATTTTTTGGTGTTTGAAAGTTTTTGATTATATTGAGGGTTTTTATTGGAAGTTGAAGAATATCATGTTTTTAATAAATATAATGGATTCAATCATTTAGGTTGATTTGTGAGTATTTGTGTAAAATAATCTTGAAAAATTTGAATTTTTTTGTAAGTTTTTCATGAAAAAAGGCATATATAAGTGTGAAGGTATTGAATGGTGATGAGAGGGTTGAATTGAAAGGTTATTATCGGACGCAGAGTTGACTTTTTTGTACGATAATATTTTCTCTCTTTGTCGAAAAATATTTGACTTGTATTTTTGAGTTATGTTAGATTTCCTCCTAACCAACATTAATTAAACAAAAGGTTCCTATCAGGGGATCTGATAGAAAGGGAACATTTAATAACCGAAAAGACTTTTGAACTGGGAAAGTCCGAGAAGTTTTTTTGAGTTGATGGAATTTTCATTGAGTTTCATTTAAATGGTTGTTATTTACTGATTTGCGTTAACTTATTAAATGAAGCAAATTAATACTAAAGCAAACTTTATGTTCGGTGTCTTCCAAAATTCGATTGTTTTCAAAGTGGCTTCTTCCAGAAGTACTATCGGTAGTTTTGCGTTAAGTGCTATTACAAATTCGCAATTTGAAGTTAAAATTAAGCATCTATAAAAAGACCTTTCATTATTTTCAAATAATGAAAGGTTTTTTTATTTTGAAATTAAATGCCTTTGATTGAAAGTTAAACACTTGTTTGATTATTCGAAGACCGGTTTGACCAAGGGACAACTTAATTAAAAAAACCTTACTGATAACGTTATTTATCAATCAGGCAGTTTGGTTCACCTTTTGGAAACAAAATAGTTACCGAATTGCCCACTAACTCTATGCAACTTTTTTCATTCTATTTCCTGAAATCAAGTCGAAAGGATTTGTGTTCATCAGGAGATTTGACATCAAAAAAGTTTTTTTGTCGCTTTGATTTAAATAGAAATCGATGAAAAAGTTTATAACGCGCTGGAGACCATTAAGGCACTTTTAGAAATGTTTCAATGGGGGTGAATCTATTACCTTAGGACTTACGCAAAGGCCATTTTGACAGAAGGGAATTTGAGTTGCTGAATCAAGTAATCTTTTAATTGACCAAACTTGATTTGATAAACTGTTTCCCCCGTCTCGTAAGCAAGTTCTTTGAAACGACACCAAACTAACATCGCACACGCAACGTGATTGCGTTGGATTCTGCTCTTTCGACATTGGCAACTTTCAAGCCCGGTTATTTGTTTCACTTCGCGGTGCAACTGCTCAATCTTCCAACGGGTGGCACACACCTTTTGTGTGTCGTCGGTTGAGTTTTGAGTCAAATCGTTAGTAACGACATAATCCGTGCGGTCTTTGGAGACCACCAGCCGGAACAATTGCAAACGATGACCTTTTGGAAAGTCTTTGACGTGAATATTCTTGCCTGAAAGTGTTTCTTCGGGACTCCAACTTAAAGAATACACGCGCCTGTAATTGATAATTGTCCCGTCACCTTCATCCACTTGGCGATTATCTTGCAAAGGACAGTAGTAATTCTTGCCACTGCGTTCAATGTGCATCATCAAGGCACAGGTCGCATACCAAGTGTCCATCAAGACCGCACAAAATGAAAGTTCTTTGCTGTGGAGGGCTAAATCGAACATCTCTTTGGCGTGGTCAAGGTTGGTTGAGATTGAGCGATAAAAAACTCAACAAACATCACGAGAGTGAGTTATTACAAGGGTTTGCATTGAAATATGCGACGCGCTAAAGTTATCAAAAAACGAGCGAATTGGTCTTCGAGAGAAGCGGGACAAGTCGCCTTAGTGACCAGCGAATCTATCAAATGGTGGAAGAAAAAGCAGCGGAATTGACATTTGAGCAGCAGAAACTAATCGGAGCTGGCGAGGAAACAAAGATCGAAGTGAAGGCCATCAAAGCAGAAATATACGAAGCCGAAGCCGAAGAAGTGATTTTTCTGGGAGACGGAATCTGTGTCAGCGAACAAAAGGCGGAGCGAGACAAGCAGCCAAAAGTGCGGATTTGAGCGGACGACGACCGAAATGGCGATGCTCGAAAATAAAGACGGAAGTTATCGGACAATAGTGGCTGGAAAAGGAGTTTCGAGAGTGAAATTATATGAGGCGGAAATCATCAGAGAATATGGCGAAAAAGCGTCGGAGTTGCCGGTGGTGGCACTGACGGACGAAGCGCGGAGTTTAAAAAACGAGGTCAAAAAACTGTTTGGAGAAGAGGTCAGTCATATTTTAGATTGGTATCATTTGGAGTCGCCGAAGGCACTGTATCAATTGATGACGCAAATTGCGCGGCAGAAAGAGGTTAAAGAAAAGTATAACAAGATGATACTGAATGAGTTATGGAAAGGAGAGAGTAATCAGGCGATAATCTATTTAGAAGAAATAGAAGTGCGCAACGAGAAGAAAAGAAATGAGTTGAAAGGCCATTTGGAGAAAAATGAGCCGTACATCATCAACTACGAAAAACGGCACGAAGCAGGAAAAATAATTGGAAGTGGGCGGATGGAAAAACAAAATGATGTAATCGTTGCCCACCGCCAAAAACGTAAAGGGATGTCTTGGTCAAAAAGTGGCTCAAGAAATTTAGCAATAGTCACAGCCCATTTCAATCAAGGCACGAATTATTTACAGTAACTATAAATATGAACAAATATCGTATCAAAGCATATTTCATGCATGAGTATGAAGAAAGGGCTGCAAAAGAGGCTGTTAGCAATTCGATAATAACCGAAGCAGAAATTACTCCCGGCTATATAATGGGAGTGGTTGAAGAATCTGAAATTCCCGGGCTTTCGGACAAAGGTTTGGTGGTTTCCGTTATCGAGGAAATAGTGGAACCTGCCAAAGACGGAAAAACCGTTACGGGTGATATGGGTGCGGTAACTGCCGACGGGACACCTTCTTTTTTTGGTATTAATGCACCGCTCGCGGCTACAAAGGAAAGTATTATGCCTCGACCGATACCTGTGGCGGAGGAAACGAAAGATACAAATGATAAGATTTTTACGCAGGACGAGCGGCGCACCCAGTTCTATATTGTTCGCTTTCACGGGGCGATCACCGAGGAGCGCCGTCAGGAGCTTCAAAAACTTCGCATAAAGCTTTCCGAACGGCTCTCGCGAAATAAATATAAGATCAAACTTAAGCCTTCCGAAGTTAAAATCTTAGCCGATCTACAATCCGTAGATTATATTCGCCTGTACGCGGAAAAAGATACTCTCTACGTACAGAATCCCGAACCGTCTGCTGCTAAAGATGAATCCCCTGAAGAGGGCGGTTCAGCCACCACCGTTGATAAGCGAATTTGTTTATATAGCGTGAGGGTTCACGAAAAAAAAGATTTGGCCAAGCTTGTTAAATGGCTGAATCGAAAGAACCGTAAGCCATTACAGCAAAGCGGCGACCATTTACAAGTAGCTCTTTTTGAGAATAGCAAGATGGTCCAAGAGCTCGCGGGACGACCGGAGGTTGCAATGGTTGAACAAGTCGAATCCCCGCAATTATATGATGAACATGCACGCGCCTTGCTCGGTATTGTGCAGCAAGCCCAAAAACTAGAGTTCGAGGGGGAGGGGGAAATCATCGGTATCGCCGATACGGGAATTGATGTAACGCATCCCG
>JANLTD010000614.1:0-8703 GCA_031362765.1 Acidobacteriota bacterium
CATAACTTTTTACTGACGCAATACCGCCTGTTCAAAACTGCAAATCAAAAATCGGTCAATTTGAATCGGCAGCTCGGTCAAATTGACTGATGACTACATCGGTATTTCGCGTAAAACTAAATATAAGCCTTTTATTTCTTGTATTTAGCTCTTTGGCACAACAGTTGTTAATAGGATTGCGGAGATTCTTCTATTGAATCTATTTTTAAGAATTGAGTTTTAACCAAACTTGCTAAATCCGAGTTCTAAACAGTTATGATGCTTAAACAACATTTTTCAAAAATATCGAAAACAGTTTCGTTCCTGATATTGTTTTCATTTGTGCTGACAAATACCTTTGTCGCGCAGTCGTATTCAAACAGAAATGCCACCTTGACACAAAAATCTGCCAATCAATATCCGACACTGGCAAATTACTCGACCGATCTGACTTCTCTGGCGCGCGACGGTAAACTCTCGGTCAATCCGAATTTTGAACGCGAAGTCAATTTATTGATCAAATCGCTTTCAAACGGCGGTTTGCGTCAGTCGGTCATTCTCGACACGACCGGCGATAATCAGGAATTGGTTGTTAAGGCTCTCGCGTCGCGCATCGCGAGCGGTGATGTGCCCGCCAACTTAAATGGAAAGCGTGTGTTTAAGCTCGAACTCGGTGCGTTGTTCGGCGATGTCAAAGATAGCGCGGAAGCGTCAAGCCGGATCGAAGCACTCGTCAACGATCTGGAACGCACGAATGGCGAGATCATTCTGTTCGTCGGCGAATTGACAAACTTTGTCGGCAGTTCGCAGATCAACGGCAGCCTCACCGAATCACTTTTACAGGGCAAGGTTCAGATCATCGGCGGCAGCTCACAGGCTGCTTACACCGAAAAGATCGAACCAAACGCCGAAGTCGCGGCGATCTTTGAACCGATTTTGGTCGGAAACTCAACCAACATCAATTCCGAAGAAGCAGATACCAAACGACCGGGAAGCAGAAACGATTATCGCGGCGACAATGTTTCGCCCGATCTGCGCGAAATGCTGGCAAACGACGCGACCGGCGGCAAAAAACGCCTCGACGTGATCCTGCAGGCAAAAAGCGCGAATAATCCCTCTCTGCGGGCGATAATGGCGCAGAACAACGTTCGCCTGACCGATCAGATCGGCGAGACAGATACGCTGGTCGTCAGTCTACCGCTGAGCGCGATCAACGAACTTTCACAAAGCGGTCTGATCAATTATATGTCGCCCGACCGCGAAATTCAGATGCTCGGACACGTTGAAACAACGACCGGAATTTCTTTGATGCGTTCGCAACCTTCGGGCTACGGTCGTTCAGCAGCGTACACGCTTGACGGGACGGGTGTCGGGATTGCGGTCATTGATTCGGGAATTTATGGCGCGCAAAAATCCTTTACGGACGGCACGGCAAGTTCCCGCGTCGTTTATAACCAGAGTTTTGTTCCGGGCGTGACCTCAACGGAGGACGAATACGGCCACGGAACTCACGTTGCCAGTATTATGGCTGGCAGCGCAACCAGAGATTCCGCGGCTTATAAAGGCATCGCGCCAAAAGCCAATATCATAAATTTGAAAGTTCTCAATAATCTCGGCGTCGGCACAACTTCCGCTTTATTGAGCGCACTTGATTGGGTTGTTACCAACCGCCTGACGTATAACATTCGCGTCGTCAACCTGAGTCTCGGAACTCCCGCGATCGACACATGGATGAATGACCCGATTTGTCTGAAAGTTCAAAATCTTAACCTAAACGGAATTTTAGTGGTCGCGGCGGCGGGAAATAACGGTAAAAACTCGACGACCGGACAAAAGGTTTACGGGCAGGTTCATTCGCCGGGTAACGACCCTTCGGTACTGACGGTCGGCGCAAGCAATTCGATGGGAACCGATTCGCGCAGCGATGACATTATGGCGACCTACAGCTCACACGGACCGACGCGCAGCTTTTATACGGATGCCAACGGTGTGAAGAATTACGACAACGTGATCAAACCGGACATTGTTGCGCCGGGTAACAAGATCATCGCCGCCAAAGCGAGATCAACCAGCTATCTGGTAACGAACAATCCGACGCTGACCAATCCGACACTCAACATTACCGGCGACGATAACGATATGATGTATATGTCCGGAACATCAATGTCAACTCCGATGGTTTCGGGCGCGGCGGCGCTTTTGTTTCAAATGAATCCGAAAATGACCCCGACGGCGGTGAAGATGGTCCTGGAATACACCGCGCAGCCTTTAAGCGGCGCTAATATGTTTGAACAAGGCGCCGGACAACTCAATATCGAAGGCGCGGTCAAACTTGCGCGTCTTTATAAATTCACTACGGATTTCAATACCTACACAAAAGGCACAACACTCTTACAGACCGGGCAAACTTTCCCGACGGCGTCGAGCACAATCAGCGGCACGACATTTTCTTGGGCGCAAGGGGTTCTCGCAAATCACGTTTATCTAAAAGGTCAAAACCTTGCCGGACAATACCAGGATGTTTATGACAATTGGTATTGGTTCGAGGACGGCATCAACTATGATTGGTCAGGCACGCCTTCCCTATCTTTGCTTTACGGCACAGGCATTACGGTTAACCAGAACATTCTGACCAGCAACGCGACGGCGATGGGTGGCGGAACGGTCTTCTGCGCTTCCGGTGTACTGATCAGCGACGGTGTGCTGATCAGTGACGGCGTACTGTTTGGCGACGGCGTGTTGATTTCTGACGGCGTGTTGATTTCTGATGGTGTTTTAATTTCTGATTCTACAACGGCAAGTCGTGTAATCAATGGTGATAACTAAAACTATATTCAAAAGGAGAAAATAGGAGGATATCACTATGAAATTACAACTAGCTAACAACTATGCTGAAAATCAAAGAACCCATTCTTTTGAATACACGGTTGCCAATGCAGTTGCCAATTTGAACCGCGTGCAGGTTTTGACCGCCGCCGATCAGCCGGAAGTCCTGGAATTCTTGCGAGTGCGTCCCGTTCACACGGTCGTGATGACAAGCTTCATCCAAGACAACGGTATCGAAAGCGCAAGTAATCGCGGACATTTCTACGGTTACCGAAACCTGGCGGGAAATCTCGAAGGCGTGGCCCTGATCGGACATACAACTCTGGTCGAAGTCCGCTCCGATGATGCACTGCTGGCACTTGCTCTGAAAGCGAGAGAATCCGAAACACCGATCCACATTATGATGTCGGACGGTAATTCGATCGAAGACTTTTGGCAATATTATTCAAACGGAGATCAACAGCCGCGCCTCGTCTGCGAAGAACGGCTCTTTGAGATCAAACATCCCGTGATGGTGCGCAACGCCGTCGAGGGTCTGCGTCTCGCCGCAAGCGAGGAATTACTGCCGATCGCCGAAGCCCACGCTCGTGTAGCATTTGAAGAATCGGGTGTCAATCCGATGGAAAAAGACCGTGAAGGTTATCTGAAACGGGTTCTCAGAAGAATCGCACAAGGCAGAGTTTGGGTCGTGTTCAATGAAGACAAGTTGGTCTTCAAAGCCGACATCGTGGCTGAAACCTCGGACGTGATGTATCTGGAAGGCGTTTATGTCAACCCGGAAGATCGCGGCCAGGGACTCGGTTCGGACTGTTTATCGCAATTGAGCAGAACGCTGCTTGAAAAAGTAAGTAACGTCTGTTTATTGAGCAATGTTGACTTTCAGCAAGCGCACAATGCTTATCGACGAGCCGGTTTCAAATCGAAAGATCGTTGCGTAACAATGTTTGTTTGAAATTTTCAAATGAAGACCGAAAACATAGTTTTTAGCAATTTTAAGACTTTGTTTTTCCGACACGGTTTTAATGATTTTTCGACCCATGATTCGCATTAAAAATACCAACCATCCGCCGGGCCTTAGCCAAAGCTCAAATGAGTATCATTAATTTTTGGGTTTGACTCAAACTTGCTGACAATTCAGCCTTTTTTCCGTCAGATCATGTTCTTTGAGAATCAAAGCCGACAAACAGATAAATTTTGCATCTCGCGGAGCAAGTGAACACATAACGCTTCGCCGCCTCAGGCGTAAGCGATTAGCGCTTTTACACGTCGAATATAGTGAATTCATGTTCCGGTCGCCAAAGGCGATAAAGATTATCAGGCATCAGCAATCGCCGGGTCAGCCGGAAAATTACTCCGTCGCGGAAGGCGGGGAAGATCCGATGTCCGAAGATGTTCGTCTCATTCAGCGACGGGGTTAATCGTTATCAAAGACCCGTCGTTTCGACGAAACGCCTGCACCATAGTCTGTTATGTTTGACACCTTTGGCGACCGGAAAAGAAAAGCTGAATGCCGAAAAAGTCAATAAATATATAACTTCTAAGAGATATGTGAGGGCCACGGGCTTATGCGGGAGGCGGCGCAGCCGGGCACTTTGACCATCGCACCCGGCTTTTGTCCGATTCATTTTTCAAAGATCATAAGTTTGAGGCAAATTATGAGGCATTCTTTTTATTCGATCGTTCAAACGCGGCTTCGGTATCGGTTCAAATCATCGCCCGAAACATCTTCGGTAATCAGACCGGCGTAGTTGTCGGGACGCGGCAGAACGTTGAAGATTTTGCTCCCGCCGAAAATTTCCGCGACGGTCTCCGACAAAAGAAAACTCGTGAAAATCGAACAGATCATTTTCGGCTGTTTCAGACCGTTTATTTTCGCCGTGGAAAAGCGCCAGCAGATGAAATTTGGGTTCCCGCCGCCGGCCGTAAATGCACGCGCCTTCGACTTCGGAATACGGCGTTCGATCGGGCGATTTGACCGCAAAGCGACCTCCGCTGATTTCGCTTAAAGAACGTCGGCGATAATTAATACCAATTTGCGAGATGCGCGGAAAAATAAACTCCTTGACCGCCTCAATGCTAAATGCAGCCCCGCCCATGTATGGAAAATTGTGCGTCAGCAGATATGACAAACCCGGTTTGGGGCTGGCGATCGCGCCAAACTCGGTCAATTTAACTGCCGGCCCGATCTGCTCGTAAATTTCAAGTGTCCGCGCCCGCCCGCCGAGCGCTTTTGAAAACGGCGTCGTCGTTTCCTTTTTATCGAAGATCACAAATTCAATCGCGAAGCGAATCAATTGACACCCCAAAGCAAGGGCCGCCGGTCCCGCAACAACGATGATCACATCTGTTTTTTTCATTCATTAATCATCGCTCAAGAGTTTTTATCCGCACAATCGGCGCGAAACTTCTGAAATGTTTTTCGGCTTTTCGGCACTATCTATCAAAGGGAGGAAATTTTTATGAAAAAGTTGACGATTTTAATAGTTTTTACATCATTTTTGCTGAGCGGTTGCGGCGAAAGCCATACATATTCGGGTGTGATGAAACGAACCGGGTCGGCCGGAACGGAAGGCAAGGTCAATGTCACGATCAAAAAACAATCGGAAAAGGAAGCGACAATGACGATCGTCCGCGACGGCAACGACGTTCCCGGATTGTTTCTGGCGGATTGCACCTATCCGATCAAATTAAAGCAGGATGAATTTCAAGGCAAGACTTACTGGGTTCCCGAGACTTGCGATCTCAAGGACGGTTCGAAGAGTCTCGTCGCGAGTGCCGGTAATTTTCAGGTCGAAGGCAAACAATTGACGATGAAAATAACCTCGGAGAACGGGACCGACCAAGCAACCAGATTCGAATTTACGGGAACGGAAAAATAAAAGGGAAAATTTATGAAAATAGCAGGCTTGGTAATCGGAATCTTATTAATGCTTTTGTCGTTGATCGTTTTTGTGATCTGTCTGGCGCTGCCGTCAATGACGAATAACCGCGTCAATTTTGGAGAATCATTGGTCGGTTTGATACCTTCGGCGATCATCGGTTTTCTGGCGTTCATTTTGACGGTAATTTCGGCAATTATGTTTTTTAGAAGCAAAAAAAGCCCGGAAAATTAGCGGCGAGAAAACTAATGCTTTGTAATTTTAGTTTGTGAATACTTTTGAGAGGAATGTTTGTGAAAATTCTACTGATAATTTGTTCGTTTTTTACGTTGTCAACCAATATCTTTGCCCAAAAGACAAAGCCGACCGTGCAAACGGTCAAAATTGCGGCAAATCAAACAGTGACGGCCGACGGTTCGCTCGCGGACGGAATGCGCCTGTCGAATCTGTCGTGGGCGTGGAACAGCTCAAACGCCTGTTTCCCTGCCACACAAAAGGAAAAATTCACGGGCAATCACGTTTTTTTCGTGACCGAGCTCCCGCCGCGTTTGATCCTGACCGTGACGATCAATCCGAAGAAAGGCGGCGTTAACCGGAGCCTTTACGGTTATCAGATCGCGCCTGCGAAAGTCATTCTGCCCGACGATCTGCAATCGTGCGTCACCTGCGAAGCCGACCATAAATGGGATTACCCAAAACGCGGAAAAACGCAGGGCGACGAACGCATGATGACGTTTATTGCGACCACCAATTCATATAAGATCGTGATCGGTGTCGTGGGCGCAAACGGCTTGACGGAAGGCGATTTCACGGTTTCTTTCAGCTTAAAACAATAGGAGGAGAAAATCTGTTTCGTGGAAAATCATTTTATTGACAATATTTGCCGGCAGTTTACCGGCCAATTTGTTCAGGCGCGGCTGACAACTCCGTCATCCGGCAGTGGCAATAGTTTTTGAAATATAGCTCACCCGCGAAACACCACAAGGCAGTGCTGAAACTTTTTTTCGCGCTGCTTTGTGGTGTGCTGATCCGAGTTGTTGTAAATTTATAAAAAAGTTTTTTGGTAAATATGAAAAAGTTTATGCTGCTCATCGTTTTCTGTCTGGCAATGTGCGGTTTCGCGTTTGCCCAATCGCCGCTTGCCGAGCTTGAAAAGATCAAACAAATAAAACTTCTCGAATCAACGCGCGAAGATGTCAAAAAGATTTTCAGCGATACGGATGAAGAATCGGAAGGCAATTATTATTCGACGGAAGACTTTCGCATTCGTCTCTCATACGCAAGCGGCAATTGCTCTGAGGACGATGAAGAAGAATGGAATGTCGCCGAAGGAAAAGTAACCGAAATAAACGTAATTATCATGGATTCGGATAAATCAAAGGATTTGAAGATTGACCTGTCAACACTAGAACGGATCAAAGAATATGAAGATGAAGAGGATGCCGAACACGAAGATGCGGACGATCACGTTTATTACGATAAAGAAAAAGGCATCAGTTACGGTCTGTCTGACGGTGAAATTGTAAATATAAAATTTACTCCGACGGAAAACAATTATCCGGCTTTATGCAGTAACGAAAACTTCAGGGAGTTTAATTCAACTAAAGAATGGTTTCTCAATAAGATAAAAAGGCGCCCTTTTATTGAGATTGTTGATTTTCGTGCCGATGTTTCCGAACTGACTTTGGACAAAAATGAAATCACGGCCGATTGCGCCGCAAAAACATCACCGGAAATTACAAGTTGTGCTGACGAGATAAAAATCATTTCGATTGAGACCATTGCTAATGATCCGGACAATGATGTTCTGATCTATCAATACACTGTTTCGGGCGGCAAAATTATCGGACAGGGTCAGAAAGTTTCTTGGGATTTAAGCGGCGTCAAACCGGGAAGTTATAAAATTACGGCGGGCGTTGATGACGGCTGCGGCGTTTGCGGCAGAACGATAACGAAATCGGTCGTCGTCAAAGAATGTCCCGATTGTTCGCAAAAGTGAGTTTTTGATCGCTCAGAGTTCAAACTTCAGTTTGAAAAACCGCTGCGCGAACTCCGAACTCTGCGTTTAGTTTTATGAATTCAAAATTTATCCGTTTAAATATTGCCTGGCTCTTAGTGTTCGTTTTCGTCCTCGCGGCGCAGGCTGATGAGGTTGATAAATTTGTCCGCAGCCTAATGCAGGAACGAAATGTTCCGGGCGCGGGCGTCGCGGTCATTAAAAACGGGAAGATCGTCAAAAAACAGGGTTACGGCGTCGCGAATCTTGAACTCAATGTTCCCGTAACGGTTGATACGGTTTTCGAGATCGGTTCGGTGTCAAAGCAGATGACCGCCGCCGCCATTTTGCTGCTGGTCGAAGACGGCAAAGTTAATCTCGACGAAAAGATCTCGAAATATCTGCCAGCGACGCCCGAGGCGTGGAAAATGGTCGGGGTCAGAAATCTTTTGACACATACATCGGGTATCAAAAGTTACACGGCGATCGGAGTTGGGTTTGAACTCTCGAAACATTTAACGCGCGACCAATTTATCAAGGCTTTGGCAGCCTATCCGCTCGATTTTGAAACGGGTTCGCGCTATTCATACAGCAATTCGGGCTACAATCTTTTGGGTTTTATCATTGAAGCCGTGTCGGGCAAATCTTACTGGGATTTTATGCGCGAGCGTGTTTTCCGGCCGCTCGGGATGACCGCGACCTTTGACCGCAACCCGAAATATATCGTCAAAAACCGCGCGACCGGTTACGAACTCGAAAACGGTTCATTTATCGGTCGCGATTACGATCTGACCGATCTTTTCAGCGCGGGCGCAATTATTTCAACGGTCGGCGATCTCGCGAAATGGGACGCGGCGTGGCGCAACGACACGCTGCTCAAAAAGGAAAGCAAAGCCGAAGCCTGGAAACCGTTTGTTTTAAGCGACGGCAAATCGAATCCGTACGGTTTCGGCTGGAACGTCGCCGATTTTCGAGGGCACCGTTTGATCAGCCACAGCGGTTCGACCGCCGGTTTTAACGCGC
>JANLTD010000652.1:0-4228 GCA_031362765.1 Acidobacteriota bacterium
CCGTGCCATGCGTTCTTCGATCTTCTTCGATCGAGGCCAACAGCAAGGGAATCGATCTGACTGTATCCTGTGTGAAAAGCCAGTCTCCTGTGGATTGTCTGGCAAGAACGATCTCGCCAAGCTGGGAGCGAAAAACGATGAAGGGTTCGGCGTTTGTTTCAGCCGGAAGGTCCCCGACCTGAAAATTCTCGACCGCATCAATAATTTCTCTTAACTGAATGCTGACTTCTAAACCCTTGACAATCCGATATTCAGAGGGAATTGCCTGCAGATCCAGACACTTCACCGCTTCTTCCAGCGGATCCGGAGTTACCCCGATTCGCGGTTGTTGAAAAGCGTCAAGAAAAGTTTTCAGGGTGGCGCGGGCCGATTCGCGTTTTGGATCGATCGGCTGCAGGTTGATCGTCTGAGCCCACGAATTGACGGAAAAGATCAAAACGAAGAACAGGATTAGTAGATTTGGCTTTTTCATGGTTGCGATTTTGATCAGAAAATTGCAGTCATTTTTACATTTATATCTTGTGATTACAACTTTTGGCTTGAGATTTTGAAAAGCTCCCAATTTGAGATTTACGCACGATTAAAAATCAACAATGCAAATTTCGTATGGCAATTTAACGGGCAAGAAAAGTCGCGAGCTAAAGCCCCGAACACGAACCTTGAAACCGCGCTCGCGGCTCAGCAGCGAAGCAGGAAGAGAAGAATCAAAACCAATGGCAAAACTCCGGGGCAGTGAATAAAAGAATTTCAGCTCGTGTCCTCAATCTTAAATCGGAACATTAAAAATATTGCGCTCAATTCACCTTACGTTGTTCATCAACACTTTGTCTGCGCCCTTATGACATTCGGCGCATTGAAACCTTGAAATGTCGCCGAGATTCAAAGGATGTTTGTATGACCTGTCGCCTTTGTGGCAAACTGCGCATTGATAAGTGTTTTTATCGCCCAGATTGACCGGGTGACTAAATGCGCCGTCAACCGACGGCCTGGTTTTTCCGCCGAACGTCTGATCCAGCGTTGTGTGGCAAATCGTGCATTCGTTGCGAATCGCTTTTCCTTCGCGGCTGAAATGCTGTCCGTCGTGGCAGCGGAAACAGCCCTGCGCGTTGAAATGACCGATATTGTTGATCTGTGAAGACCAATCAGTTTTCATTTCGGGAAAAAAGTATGTCTGATAAATTCGCTGCAATTCGATCACGGCATTGTCGATTGCGAGCTTTCTTGATGCGTAAATTTCCGGATAAGTAGTTTTATAAAACTCGTCAAAATTTGTTGCGATCGCGCTTAATGCTTCGTCCGTTGTGTTGTAGGTTTGCGAAAGAACTTCGACCGACTTCATTTTGACGAACGGCAATCCAATGTCGAGTTTCTTACCATCGAGTGCGTTGTCAACCGCTTTGTTCGGCGAAAGATAAATATGTGTCGGGCGATTGTGGCAATCTATACAATCCATTTTCCGCTTTGGCGATTTTTCGATCTCTTCGTCGGAAACCGTGACATCCTTTTTTGTGTAATCAATAATTTTGCCGTCCGCGTCCTTCATCCGCACCCACGAAATATCCTGCCGTCTATCGTCCGTTGAAATAAACGTCACTTCGTTTCCGAGATTCATATGCCAATGAATTCCCGAAGCCTGTCCGGTCTTCGGATTTCCACCGCCAACCTTGACGAGCAGCCGCGTTTGATTGAGCGAGTTTTTTTCGTCAAAACCGTAATGATTAAAAACTCTAAGCTGTTCGCCGTAATATTTTTCCGACCAATGACATTTTCCGCAGGTTTCATTTGCGGCCCGCATCGTGTCAACCGGCGTTTTGATCGGTGCGCTGTAAGTTCCGGTGGCGAGCCTGTAAAGCTGGCGAACGCCGCCCATCTTTGCCCGCACATAGCTTTCGGCACCGCCTCCGACGTGACATTCGACGCACCGGATCTGCGAGTGCGGAGCAGCCTTATAAGCCGTAAATTCGGGTTTCATCACCGTATGACAGAGTTGTCCGCAAAACTCGACCGATTCGCTGAACTCAAAGGCGCGGTAGCTTCCGAATGCGCTGATAAACAAAAAGATAAACGAACAAGTTAAAAAAGTAATGAACATCCGGCGGCGGCGCGGACCGTTCAGGTCGAGGATCGGATAAGCGGCAATTTGTTCGGGCGTCAGTTTTCGGCGGCGGCGGCGTTCCCACAATATTCCGACCAAAACAACAAAGATCCCGAACAACATCACGCCCGGCAACATAATGTAGATCATAATACCGAGGTAGGGCTGGTCAGATGAACTGGTCATTTCAAGCGAAAACAAAAATACGATACTGACAACGCTGACGATGGCAATGACAATACCCGCGAGGCTTATGTAGTTATGATAAAGGCTCGGAACTTTTTGAGTTTCGGTTGTTTGTTCGCTTGTATTTTCGCCAGCTTTCGCGCTAACAGGTTTTTCTGTTTCTGCGCTGACAGGTTTTTCGTTTTCTTCATTCATATCATTCACCGCACCCGAATACGTCAAAAATTCAGTTTGAAATATAATGTAACTGTTTAGGTCTGGTAATGATAATTTAAGAAAATTTATCGTTTTTGTTTTTAGCCGTTGAAAACGGCGAAATATTTGTAGCCCATAGTGCAACTATGGGAAAATTAGCAACCCAAATATGAGCCGTTGAAAACGGCGGCATAAAATCAGTATGCCGTTATCTTCGATAACTCCAAATTTATCAATCTTAAGACCCACAATTAGCATTGTGGGCTACAAGTATTTCGCCGTTTTCAACGGCTAAATGATGACCTAAACAGTTACAAAATAACTCAAAAATATGCAGACGATCTAGATTTAATCGTCTGCACCAAAAGTTTGAATTATCGGCATTTAGATTCTTAAACACGTCTTTTTATTTACCCGACCCTTTTAATGATCTCATGTATCCGACCAATGCTTTGGCTTGTTCCGCCGTTATTTCTTTCGCCTCGAAGCCGGGCATAAAGGGCGGCTTTGCGCCTTTTTTACCTTTTAGAATAATTTCAGTAAGCAGTGCGTCTGTTTTTACCGGATCAAAGAACTTTTCCGCTTTTGCGGTGTGGCAGGCCGCGCATTTAGTTTTATAGATCGCCGCCAAGGCTTCGCCCGACATTTTGTTGGCATTCGTATTGACATTAACAATTGTGTTGGCATTTGCCTCTGAGTTCGCATTCGCATTGGCGTTCACAACTGTATTCGGATTTACATTTGCTTTTGTGTTGGCATTTGGATTTGCATTTACATTTGTGTTGGTATTTGCGCAGTTGGTGACCGCATTGGTATTTGCATTGTTTGGCGTTCGCAATGCACGCATATAAACAGCTAAGGCTTTTGCCTGTTCAGGCGTGATGCCCTTTGATGCAAATTCAGGCATAAACGGCGGTTTTTCGCCTTTCTTGCCTTTTAAGATGATTTCGGCGAATTGCTCATCCGTATTGGACAGATCAAAAAACTTTTCTGCCTTTGCCGTATGACAGGCCGCGCATTTTGTTTTGTAAATGGCCGCAATATCAGTATCCGAAGTGCTGCCGGTAATAACCCGATCGGTTTGGAAACCGACGACCGTCATCACTAAAACTAAAAAAACGGCGACCATCAAGACCTTTATTTGATTGTTCATCATTTCTCCCCCTTTAAAAAATCAATTGATCGCGAAATTTTTCATTGTTAAAATTCTCCGTAAAAAATGGCGGATCAACAAAACTGAGTGTTGCCGAAGCGCAAAAGGTGCGCAGAGAATCGCTGAAAAATTTTCACGAAACTCTGCGCGAACCTTCGCGTCCCGGCATTGGAATCTTCATTCAACTGTCAAATATCTAAAAAATTTGTTCTAGCTGGCAGGCGTTCGCAACGCTTTCATATGTTCGGCTAAGGCTCTGGCTTGTTCGGGCGTTATAGGCGGAGTTTTTGTTTCAAAAGCCGGCATAAAGGGCGGTTTTTCGCCTTTTTTGCCTTTCAGAATGATATTGACCTGTTCGTCAATCGGCATTGCCGGATCATAAGCTTTTGCCGCGGTCGGGCCGTGGCAAGCCGCGCATTTGGTTTTATAAACGGTTGCCGGATCGTCGTCTTTGGCAAGAACACGGGTCGTATTCGTATTTAGATTAATAAGTGCAACAGCAGTTAGTACAAAAATTGCGATCGTCAAAAGTTTTATAAGATTTGTTTTCATTTCTATCTCCCTAATTACTCATCATTTATAACTTTAAGTATAACTTT
>JANLTD010000659.1:0-1500 GCA_031362765.1 Acidobacteriota bacterium
CGGGTTTTCCGGTCGCCGCGACCGCCTCTAATAATTGCTGCTGACGACCGGGCAGTCCGAGCTCCGAGCGTGAGGCGGCCTCACCGCTCATATTTTGATGTTCACCCAAAACCATCACCGCAACATCGGAATTTTGCGCGAGCGCGACTGCTTTATCAAATTCGTCTTTCGACTGAGTCTCAGTCCACGGTACTACCGGTTTTTCTCTCGACATCGCGTCAAAGATCGACGGGAATTTTCGACCGAATTGAACTCCGGGCGCAAACTCGACCTTCGCGTTCGCGCCGGTTTTCGATTTGACGCCGTCCAAAATCGTTACGGTTTCGGCCGTATCCATTTGAAACACCCACGATCCCAACGGATCTGTTTTCGAATCAGCGAGCGGACCGATGACGGCGATCTTTTGGTTCGTATTTTTATCGAGCGGAAGCAGACCGCTTTTGTTTTTAAGCAAAACCGCGACTCGTTCGGCCGCGATCCGTGCGGCTTCGCGGTGTTTTGGATCGCCGAGAACATCATTGACCTTAGCTTCATCGACAAATGGATTTTCAAACAGACCGAGTTTGATCTTTGCTTCGAGGATCGGGCGCACCATCTCGTCAATCTGCTTGACCGAAACCAGCTTCTGTTTTACCGCATTGCCGAGGTTTTTCAGATATGTTTGCGCGTTGAAGCTCATCTCCATATTGATCCCGGCATTTAGAGCCTTAACGGCCGCGTCCTGCGGATCGCGGGCAAAGCCGTGCGTCGTCAAACTTTTCACGGCATCGGCATCGCTGACGACAAAGCCTTTAAAAGTCCAATCGGCGCGCAAAACATCCTGCATCAGCCAGCGATTTCCGGTCGCCGGAACATCGTTCAGATCCATATACGCGCTCATCACACTGCCGACTCCTGCTTCGATCGCGGCCTTAAACGGCGGCAGATAGACGTTTTGCATTTGCGATTCGGGAATGTTCGACGCTTCGTAATCGCGGCCGCCTTCGGCCGCGCCGTAGCCGGCGAAATGTTTGACACAAGCCAGCAGATGTTCCGGACTGCCGATCACTGTGCCCTGAAAACCCTTCACCTGTGCCCGCGCCATCGCCGCGCCTAAGTACGGATCTTCGCCCGCGCCTTCGACGATGCGCCCCCAACGCGGATCACGTGCAATATCAACCATTGGCGCAAACGTCCAATTAATGCCGACAGCACGCGCTTCACGCGCCGCGATCATCTGCCCTTTTTCCGCCAATTTCGGGTCCCACGAAGCCGCCGTCGCAATCGGGACGGGAAAGATCGTGCGGAAACCGTGAATCACGTCAAAACCGAAAATAAGCGGAATTTTCAGACGCGATTCGGTTACCGCGACTTTTTGAAAACGATTGATAACGGCCGGATCGGTCACAAAAAGCATCGAGCCGATCTCGCCTTTGCGAATGCCTTCATTCATTGTTTCGGGGTTCTGAAACGCGCTGAAAAAGAAAAGCTGATTCATTTGCCCGAGCTTTTCCTCAAACG
>JANLTD010000669.1:0-7826 GCA_031362765.1 Acidobacteriota bacterium
GTTGGGTCGAGAGGTTTCAACCCAACTTTTTCACTTTTTCACTTTTAAACCTTTTCACTTTATTGACCCAAGAGCTCGCGCACGGCGCGGTCGAGCTGCGAATCTTTACCCGTTAAGCTTTCGCCGACCGGGCGCGTGACAGCCACATCAACCGGGCGTGGGTTGAGTTCCATATCTTTGCCGTCGCTTCCCAAAATGCGTTGGCGCGGCAGACGAAACGTCGTGCCATCAAAAAGATTTGTGTTCCACGTGAAAATGATCCAGCCGGCGGTTGGTTCGCCGACAATTTTGCCGAGTTTTAAGGCGCGATAGCCTTCTGATAAATCTTCGGCATCCGACAAAGAATGCTGATTCGTGATCAGAACCGTCGGACGTTCGAGCGCGCGCTGACCGAGCGCAGAACGCGCCGGAACGTTCCAGAGTCCGCGTTCCTGCATCGTCAGATAACCTTTGCGCGACAAAATATCAATCACATACGGATTGATAAAACCGCCGTTATTGTTGCGAATATCAATGACCACGCCTTCTTTCGATTGATTTTCCGCGTCCAGATCAATATACAGCTGTTCGAGCGAATTTTGCGACATATCGGGGATATGAACATAGCCGATCTTGCCATTACTGATTTTGGCGACATACGCCCGATTTGATTCAACCCATTGCCGGTAAAGAAGCTGTTTTTCGGCGCCGGTTGTGATCGGCTTAACGATAATTTCGCGTTTGTTTGAGCCGTCCGCATTTGTCGAAACATTCAGCGCAACGCGTTTGCCGACCTTGTTTTCGAGCAGTTCGTCAAGATTTGTTTTGCCGCTGACCGCCGCGCCGTCAACCGATAAAAGATAATCGCCGACTTTGATATTTTTGACAATATCTGCCGGACTCAAAGTGATAACTTCCGTGATCTTTAAACGTCCGTTCGCTTCATATTCGCCGCGGTCAAAGCGAAGCCCAAGTTTACCGACCGGCGTTGCCGTGAACGCCGACGTGCCGGTCACGCCAAGGTGCGAAGCGTTCAATTCGCCGACCATCAGATTCATTAATCGGCGCACTTCGTCCATCGTCCGCGCACTTTGCACGAGTGGTTCATAGGTGCTATAAACCGCATTCCAATCCGCGCCGTGATATTTGTCATCGTAAAAATTATCGCGCATATATCGCCAGCCCTGTTTGAAGATCTCCATTTTCTCGGTCGCGAATGTCACGTTCATTTCCATTGAAATCGCGAGCGGACGCACCTCGCGGCGGTCAAGGCTAACAATATTCACGCGGCCGTTTTCGGTGTAATAAACTTCCTTCGAGTCGGGCGAAAATTGCGCGTTCGATTTGAAACCGGCGGTTGAGGTTAGCTGCCGCGCCGAAGTGTCGGTTGCCAGCTCGTCGAGCGAGATCGTGTAAAGATTAAATTGACCTTCGCTTGAAGCGAGCACAAGGACGGTTTTACCGTCGGGACTGATCGTTTGACTGCTGATGTCAACGCCGGTGTTGATCAGGCTCAGACGCTTGCGAATGTCTTCAAAAACGATCTCCGTATTTTTTGAATCATCCTTCTTTTCAGGCGACGCTGACGGCTGCGGCTGCGGTGTCGGTGTCGGCGAAGTTTGTGTCGGCGGTTGTTTATCTTTCGGATTTTCCTGTTTGAAAAGGTCGCGGAATTGATCTTCGCGGAATTTCGGCGTGCGGAGTTTTAAGTCAATCCGGGCGAGCGAACCGTTTTCCGTGCGCTGTGAAGTGTCAAATAGAATGAACGAACCGTCAAGACTCCACGAAACCGAACCGGTATTTGAATTCGCCAGAAAGCTAATTGGTGCGGCATTTCCGCCCTTCACGGAAACGACTGAAATATTTGTGTAAGAACGTGTTTCGCGCGAAACATTGGCAAAAGCGATCCAACGGCTGTCGGGCGACCAGGCGACGCTGCTGCCGCTCAGCAGCGGCGGCGGATCGGTGTAAAATTTACAAAGTTCGCGCTCTTGCTTTTTCTCAACATCATAAACAAACATCGCCCGCGCATTGCGGATGAACGCGATAAATTTTCCGTCGGGCGAATAGATCGGCAGCGCATCGTTGTTCGTGCCCTTTGTCAATTGGGTTTCGGTTTCGGTCGTAAAATCATATTGAAAGATCGCCATCGTGCCGTCGCGTTCCGAAGCGTAAACCAATTTTTTGCTGTCGTTTGACCACGCGACGGATGATTCGGGCGCGACCGTGTTCGTCACGCGAACCGCTTCGCCGCTGTCTTTTGACGAAGCCGCAAAAACTTCGCCGCGTGAAATAACGGCGATTTTTTTGCCGTCGGGCGAAAGTGCGAATTCGCGCACCTGCGACGAAAGATTGACGCGTTCGGTCAAAGGCGTTGCCGCCGTGCCGCGCAAGGTGATCGGCAATTCGCTCGCCTTTCCGCTGTCGGAATTCATTTTCCAGATGCGTGCATTGCGCTCAAAAACAATTTCCTTGGCGTCGTATGAAAGATTTGCCCAAAGAACGCGTCCGTCAGTAAAATTCGTCAATTGTTTCGCCTGTCCGCCACGCGCTTGCGACCAGATATTTTGTGCGCCGCTGCGGTCTGAAACGTAAAACATTCGGGCGCCGTCAGCCGTTGCCATCACCCAAAGCTGTTTTGCGCCGCGCGCTGTGATTTGGCTGTAGGTCTCGCCCGTTTTTTGCCAGATCTCGGTTTCGTCAATATGACTGCGCCCTTTGCGCCACCATTGACTATTGGAAATTCCGCGCGCCGAAAAAATAATCGAACCGTCCGTCAGATTTGCTGACCAAAATTCGTTTGTATAACGGTCAGCGGAAACTTGCTGCGGCGTTCCGCCCGTCGCGGAAACTCGAAAAATATCGTTCATTCCGGCAATATCCTTGCTGGTTGAAGAAAAATAGATCCAATTTCCATCGCGCGACCACGAATCGAGCTGATCGTTGGCATCGTCAAAGGTCAGCCGCTGCAGATTATTTGTATCGAGATTTAAGATGTAAATATCGCCGTTGCCCGTGCGGTTTGAAACGAACGCCAGCCGTCGTCCGTCAGGCGAAAAAAGCGGTTTTGATTCGTTTGCCGGATGCGAAACAATCAGCTGCGCCGTGCCGCCGCTCGCGGCAACCGTCCAAATATCGCCGCCCGAAACGAAGGCAATTTCCTTGCGGTCAGGCGCGAAACTCGGCTCGGTCAAATACGGCGCGGCAAGTGTTTGAATCGAAAACAGAGAAAAAATGAAGGTCAGAAAAAGGACGATTTTTCGTGTCATATTTTACTTTTGAAAATTGGTCGAATGGATTTTTACAAAAAACGCTGATTTATACGCCAACAAAAGCAAAAAAGTTATCAAAGATCTTGGATAATTTGCCGCCGGGCAACTATCATAAACGGCAGGGCATCTTTCGTGTTATCAGGAGAAAAATTTAATGCCGAAAATCAAACTTGCCGTCATTGTCATTTTTTTGAGTTTTGCGGGATTTGCTTTAACCAATTCCGAACAACTTATAACTTCGGCAAAAACCGATTTTGTTCAAGAAATAGCCAACTATAAAACCTGGTCAAAGATTACGAAAAAGCCTATAAAAACGGAATTTACAATTGACAATGCTTCCGGCGGAGGCTGAGATTTCATCATTGATGGCGTAGAGCTGCTTTCCGGTTCGGAAAGAAATAAAAACCAAAAAGATCTTGTCGGTTTATTTTCGGATTTTGGTGAACAAATAAAAAAACTATTTCCAAAAAAACGTAAAAAGCCAAATGCAATTGAAAATGAAAATGACAAAACTTCTGAAAGAGAAAATTCTGTTACGTTCGCGCCTTTAGCAAATCAAATGGATAATTTGCGCAAAAGCACAAAATTTAGCGAACTTTTGAAAGTATCGCCAAACGCTATTTCGCATGAATATTCCTTTGGCGTTGTTTATGCCAACGACTTGGCAAAGGCGGAAATTGAAAAGGAAAATCCGAATTTTCCAATCGGCTCAATTATTGTCCGCGAAAAAAACGCCTTGGCGACGAGCGAAACGCCTGAAATTGTGATTGCAATGTTAAAGCGCGAAAAAGGTTTTAGCAAAAAAAGTAATGATTGGGAATTTTTTACTTTCAACGGCATAGACTTGAAAATAAAAAAGCGTGAAACAAAAGGGGATTGCTCGGCTTGCCATATCCGCGCTGAAAAAACCCATTGGGTTTTTAAGACTTATTTGAAATAGAAAGTAAGGTTCAGTAGATCCAAATTTGTAAAAAAGCCTTTGCCGATAAATCCTTAAAGTTACTTCAGGTTTCCCGGGCTTTCGGCTGAACCCCTGAAATAATGGATAATTGATATTTGATAAAGATGCTTGGCGGACAACCGAATTTATCAAATATCAAATATCAATTATCCATTATTTCAGTAGTTTTTTTAGATCATAAACTGAAATTTGAATCTACTGAGGCTGTTTAAAATTCTAAATCGGCAATAGAAAAAGAAAAGTGTTGTTTGCCGGGAGCGCAGGCATCCTTGGGTGCCACGTCGCTTAAAGCGGCGTAAAAAGCGTTACTCAATCATGACTTGATTTTCAACGCAAATATGCACGCGCTCTCGCGCTCAGCACGCAATGATGCCTGCGCTCCCAGCGAAGTCGTTTTTCCCACTTATTAACGCAGTTTTAAAGCATTATTTTTAGCTCATTATCAGAAAATCTATTTTCGGCGATGTTTTAAGGTTTCCAAAACGTCTTTGAGCACGATATTCTTTTCGGCAAAAAGCACGAGCAGATGATAGAGTAGATCGGCTGCTTCGGCTTTAAAAAGTGCGTCGTTATTGTCTTTGGCTTCAATGACGAGTTCGACCGCTTCTTCACCGACCTTTTGTGCGATCTTGTTGATACCTTTCGCAAAAAGCTTTGAAGTATAAGAATCCGCTTGCGGATTTTCCTTGCGGTCTGAAATGATCTTTTCAAGCTCAAAAAGAAAATTTTCGGATAAATTCTTTTCATCAAAACAAGTGTCCGCGCCCGTATGGCAAACCGCGCCGGCCGGATTTGCCTTGATCAAGATCGTGTCGGCATCGCAATCAATCAAGATTTCCTGCACCTCGAGAAAGTTTCCGCTCGTTTCGCCTTTGATCCAAAGTTTTTGCCGCGAGCGCGAAAAAAACACGGCTTTCCGCGACGATTGAGTTTGCCGGAAGGATTGCTCGTTCATAAACCCGAGCATCAAAACCTTGCCCGTTTCCGCGTCCTGCACGATCGTAGGCACTAATCCGTCGGCGTATTTTTCAAAATCAATTTTCATCAAATTAATTCACCACAAAGACGCAACGAACACCAAGAAAAAAATCTTTAAAACATTGTGTTCTTTGTGTCTTTGTGGTGAAACCCCTTCATATTCTTACTTCGATATTTTGCGTTTTCAAATAATTTTTCAGCGTCGGAATTTCAATCTCCCGAAAGTGAAAAATGCTCGCGGCGAGTGCGGCATCGGCTTTTCCCTTTTCAAAAACTTCCGTAAAATGTTCCACCTTCCCGGCGCCGCCCGAAGCGATGACGGGCACATTGACCGCTTCGGAAACGATCCGCGTGAGCTCGATCTCAAAACCGTCGCGCGTTCCGTCGGCATTCATCGAGGTTAATAAGATCTCGCCCGCGCCCAAGCGGACACCGAGTTTTGACCATTGAACCGCGTCCAACTCAGTTTCAACCCGACCGCCGTTTAAGAAAACCTTCCAGCCGTTTTTGATCCGTTTCGCGTCAATCGCCAGCACGATACATTGCGAACCGAAATTTCGTGCCGCGTCCGCTAAGATCTGCGGATTTCTGACAGCCGAAGTATTGATCGAAACTTTGTCTGCGCCCGAATTTAGAAGAATTTCAATATCTTCGATCGAATTTATTCCGCCGCCGACCGTGAACGGAATATTGATCTCTGCCGCAACTTTTTTAACTAATTCCGCAAATGTTTGACGCCTTTCGTGGGTTGCCGTGATGTCCAGAAAAACGAGTTCGTCCGCGCCTTGTTCACTGTAAATTTCGGCGAGTTCGACCGCATCGCCGGCGTCGCGCAAATTGATGAAATTCGTTCCTTTGACCGTTCGCCCGTCTTTCACATCGAGACACGGAATGATTCGTTTTGCCAGCATAAATTTTAGAGTGAAAAGTGAAAAAGTTTTTACTGTTATGAAAACTGTAACTTTTACCCTTTTACCCTTTTACCCTTTTGATAGTTCTTCCAATTTTATTTTACCGTCATAAATCGCTTTGCCGATGATCACGCCCGTGCAACCGATTTTTTCGAGTTCAAAAATGTCTTCAATGCGCGAAACACCGCCCGAAGCAATTAATTCCAGTTCGGGAATTTCGCGCAAAATTTCCGCGTAAAGTTCGTTTGAACTTCCCGCCAAAAGTCCGTCTTTCGCAATGTCTGTGACAAAGACTTGCGTTACGCCTTTGGCAAAATATTCTTTCAAAAAAGGCAAGATCTCGATTTCCGTTGACGTTTGCCAACCGTTGATGGCGAGCTTTTTGTCGCGCACATCGGCGCCGAGCAAGATCTTTTCGCTTCCGTATTTTTCAAGCCACGCGAAAAACTTTTCTTGGGCTTTGACCGCGACACTTCCGATGCTTGCCATCCGCGCGCCCGCGTCGAAAACCGCTTTGATGTCTTCGTCAGTTTTGATTCCGCCGCCGAAATCAATCGTCAGATCGGTGTTCGCGGCAATCGTTTCCAGAACCTTTAGATTTGTTACTTTGCCACGTTTCGCGCCGTCGAGATCAACGATATGCAGACGTTTCAAACCGGCGCTTTCAAATTCTTTCGCCGTTTCCAAAGGATTCGTGCGGTAAATCTTTTTCCGCGTAAAATCGCCCTGCGCGAGGCGCACACATTTTCCGTCAATCAGATCAATCGCGGGAATTATTTCAATCATATTTGCAAAAAATTCTCCAGGATCCTCGCGCCGGTTTCGCCCGATTTTTCGGGATGAAACTGTGTCGCGTAAAAGTTTTTATGTTCAACAGCCGCCGAAAAATCGATTTCATAGTTACATCCGGCGATCGTTTCCGCGCCGTTTTCGACATAGAAACTATGCACGAAATAGACGTAGGAATTTTCCGCCACACCTTCAAAAAGTTTGCCTTTCAGATCAAACAAATTGTTCCAGCCGGTATGCGGAATCTTGAGCGCAGCGGATTCAAATTTGCGGACGCGATACGGCAGAATTCCCAGACACGGCGTCGCATTTTCGTCCGAAAAATCACAAGCCGGCCGCCTGGGCGGCGCGCTGCCACAGATCAAGGGCTGACGCGCACCCCAGGCACCGTACGCACCCGGCACCCCATCTGGTGGGCAGCCGCCCAGATGCCCTTACGCGATGTGCGCGCCGGTGGTCTCGACGTACACCGCGTAGAGCGACTGGCTGCCCGTCATGAACAGGCGATTACGGCGCGCGCCGCCGAAACACACGTTGGCGCAGGTCTCGGGCATGCGGATCATCCCGATGCGCTCGCCGGTCGGCGCAATCACCTGCACCCCGGGCCGCGCGCCCGCCCAGATGTTGCCGTCCACGTCGGCGCGAATGCCATCGGCGGCCGACGGGGCGCCGGTGCCCGGCATGTCAAGGACGATGAACCGCTTGCCGTTGCGCAGCGCTTTGCCATCCACGTCCCACACCTTGATCTCGCGCGGCGCGCCGGTGTCGGCGACATAAAGCTTCTTGTAGTCGGGCGAGAAGCACAGGCCGTTGGGCTGGCCCACTTCGTCCGTGACCTTGTCGATCTGCGCGGTCTTCGGGTCCACGCGATAGACCGCCTCCTTCGTTTCGGAATCGGCCTTGAACCCTTCGTAGTTGCCGCGAATGCCGTAGAAG
>JANLTD010000680.1:0-1665 GCA_031362765.1 Acidobacteriota bacterium
TAATGGTTTTTGACGCGGAAAATTATGTCAACGGCTTGTTTAATTAACGAATAATGATGTTTGAGCTAATTAAAAATTCGAAAACCCGAAAAGTAGCCAACGGCGACCGAAAATAAAAACGGCAAAGAAAATCTATGAACAGACGCGATTTTATTACAACTTCGGCGATTGCGGCAACAGGTTTGCTATTTCCCGACAATTTCAAAGCTTTGCCGCCAATTGATTTTGTCAGCAAACGACCTGCCCTTAAAGACCGCAAATTTGTATCAAAGGCGGTTGAGGCGAAAATCTCGGAAGTAAGATCGGCGATCAAGGATAAAGAACTCGCGTGGATGTTTGAGAATTGTTATCCGAACACGCTTGATACAACCGTCGAAATAGGGACGCGCGACGGAAAACCAGATTCTTTTGTCATCACGGGTGACATCAAAGCGCTTTGGCTCCGCGATTCGACGGCGCAGGTGACGCCTTATCTATCGCTCGTCAAAAATGACAAGGATCTGCAGAATCTGATCAAAGGTTTGATTCACCGGCAGGCATTTTGCGTTCTGCTCGAACCTTACGCGAATGCTTTTTTGAAAGATGAAACCGAAAAGGGCTGGGACGATCTGCCTTTGAGCAAACCCGGCGTTCACGAACGCAAATGGGAAGTTGATTCGCTTTGTTATGTTTTGCGACTTTCGTATCAATATTGGAAAGCGACCAATGACGCGTCGGCGTTTGACGCGGAATGGCAGAGCGCGATGCGTTTGATCGTGCAGACGTTTAAGACCGAACAGTTCAAAGACGGAACGAGTCCGTATAGATTTATCCGCAAAACGACCGTAATGATTGACGCGCCGCCTTTTGAAGGCACCGGAAATCCGGTCAAACCTGTCGGGTTGATCCGTTCGATGTTCCGACCCTCGGACGATTCGACCACATTTCCGTTTCTGATCCCGTCAAACGCATTTGCGGTGGTATCTTTGCGGCATCTTGCCGAAATATTTGCCGTCGCGCTGAAAGATCAGGCATTTGCCGCCGAATGCAAGGCTTTGGCTGATGAGGTCGAACAGGCGATCTATAAATATGCCGTCATCGAACACGAAACCTTTGGTAAGATCTTTGCATTTGAACTTGACGGCTTCGGCAATCGCCTGTTTATGGACGATGCGAACGCGCCGAATCTGATGTCGCTGCCTTATTTGGGTTTTATAAAATCGGACGACCGTGTTTATCAGAACACCCGAAAATTTATCCTGAGCGACAATAATCCGTATTTTAAGCGCGGGAAATTTGCCGCGGCCGTCGGCTCTCCGCACACGGGCAAAACAAACGTCTGGCATCTCGCGATCATTATGCAGGCGATGACCGCGAGTGATGAAACGGAAATAAAACTCTGCCTTTCAATGCTCAAACACACGCACGCCGACACCGGATTTATGCACGAATCATTCAATCCCGATAACCCGAAAGACTTTACGCGCAGCTGGTTTGCATGGGCAAACACGATCTTCGGCGAGCTTGTTTTGAAGATTTACAACGAGCGAAAAGCATTGCTAAATAACGAGTTTTAAGGTTTGTTTTCGTTCAGAGTACACGCCTTCAGTTTGCTAACCGCCGCGCTTCGCAGGCAATTTTAGGAAACTTTATGTCAGCGGGAAAAGGCGACGGAATGAAATCAGA
>JANLTD010000456.1:0-1729 GCA_031362765.1 Acidobacteriota bacterium
AGAGACCGACGACACGAAAGTCGAAGAGGTCGAGATCGACGGCCAGAAGCGGTACTCGATCCAAGTCGGCGACTCCGGCCAATGCGTCGCCTCCTGGCGTCGCAAAGTGTTGCTCGCCAAAGGCTACGGTGTACGCGAATTTGGAAAAGCGGACAAAGTGGACGAAAACACATTATTTGCCGTCGCTTCAAATTCAAAAGCATTTACGACCGCCGCTCTGGCGATCCTGATTGACGAAAAGAAGATCGGCGGCTGGGACGATAAGGTTTCCAAATATCTGCCCGAATTTCAGATGTCTGGCCCGTATGTATCGCGCGAATTGACGATCCGCGATCTCGTCTCGCACCGCAGCGGTCTGGATACATTCAGCGGCGATCTGCTCTGGTATGAAACGACTTATCCAACCGACGAAATTCTGCGGCGGGTTCAATATTTAAAGCCGACTTCGAGTTTTCGTTCGCAGTTCGGTTATCAAAATCTGATGTTCATCGCAGCGGGGAAAATCATCGAACGCGTCGCGGGAAAACCGTGGGGCGAATTCGTTAAAGAGCGGATTCTAACGCCGCTCGGAATGACGCGAACGACGGCGAGTATCAGGGACAATAAAGACAATATTGCGATGCCGCATAACGAATCGGGCGGAAAATTGCGTGTCTTGAAACCCGGAAATGTTGACAGCGCGGCCGCCGCGGCGGGATTAAACTCAAGCGTCAAAGATCTGTCGAATTGGATCCGTCTGCAGCTCGGTCGCGGTACGATTGACGGCAAGGAGATTTTTTCAAAAGAACGTTCTGCCGAAATGTGGGCGCAAAACACGATTCTCGGTGTTAATCCGTTTCCGGCGAAGGACGCGCCGACACAGATGTTTTCAGGTTACGGTTTGGGTTGGTTTCTTGCGGATTATCGCGGTCACAAGGTCGTTTCGCACGGCGGCGGACTTGACGGAATGATTTCGGAAACGGCGATGATGCCCGACCTCGGTCTCGGTCTGGTTGTGCTGACCAATTCGGAATCGTCGGTCAATACGACGATGATGAATAAAATTCTCGACGTTTTTCTCGATGTCGCGCCGAAACGCGATTGGTCGGGCGAGAGGCTCGAGCGAACAAAACAACTTAAGTCGCGGACAGCGGAAGCCGACAAGAAAATTGATGATGCGCGAATTCCGAACACCAAACCGACGCTTGCGTTGCCAAATTACGCGGGAACTTATTCAAGCGAGATGTACGGCGATGTCAGCATCACGGAAGAAAACGGCAAGCTCGTTTTGCGGCTTGTGCCTGCGCCGAATTTCGTGGCTGATCTCGAACATTGGAATTACGACACTTTCCAAATCAAATGGCGGCCGTCGGTTTCGTACAATTTCCCCCGCGGTTTCGTCACCTTTACGGTTGATAAACTTGGCAAAACCGATCAGTTGAAGATTGACCAGCCAAATAACGATTTTTGGTTTTATGAACTGGAATTGAAAAGAAGTAAATAAAACTCGACAAAGTTTTGTGTAATGTGTCAAAATTCGTGTATCATTAACAATTTTGATTACACAACAATATTTGATTCAAGGAGATTTTTTAAAAGTAGATGTCAGAAAACGCAACAGTAGCGGTGGAAGAAACAACCGCTGAAGTAACAGAAGTCACGGAACATACAGAACATACGGAAGATGTTTCGTATCACGCGGTCGAAAAAGATGGTTCGGTAACGGCAATCTGGGAAATGCAAGGTCAAA
>JANLTD010000755.1:0-8822 GCA_031362765.1 Acidobacteriota bacterium
CATGGTCGGAGGCGTTCAGGTGGGTGGCGACGCGCCAGTGGTTGTGCAGTCGATGACGAACACCGACACTGCCGATGCTCAGGGCACAGGCACGGAGAAGAATAAGCAACCTTGAGAGGTAATTACAGATTTCAAATTTCAAACTTCAAAATGTAATGCCCCAATAAACAGTTAGAGGTAAAGTTAATTCTAAAAAAACGGGCGCAGAGCAACCCTTCCAGACCTCAAATTTTCTGTAACTTGATTGATAAACCTCTATCTTTTCTCAAGTTGAAGTTGAAAAGACCTGATAAAACGATTAACAGGTCTGAAAGGGTTGCTCTGCGCCAATGGCATTAAGTTAAGCGGAAAATTCGGTATTAATCGTAAAACAGGCTGTTAGCCTGTTTTAATTTCGCGCCGCTAACTAGCTGTTAAGTAAAGGAAAGCCGAGAAAACAGGCTAACAGCCTGTTTTACGTTTTTTGCTTAACTTAACGTCATTCTGCTCTTCGCCCCGCTCATTCTGGCTTTGCAAGCGCTGTATAAAGCGTCCAAAATGTGTGCATTATGCGAAGAAATGCTCAGATATTTGATTTCAGTTGGCTACCCTTCTGCTTTTTAATTAAGATTCGTGCTTGTCAAGCGTGTTTTGCGTTCTTTATACTATAAAATGACAAGTCTGCTTGTTTGAGGTGATAAGTTTGCAACCAAAGGTTCATCAGGGACTACTTAATGCACAAGGCTTTCGATTTGCTTTGGTCGTTTCGCGTTGGAACGATTTTTTGACGTCGAAACTGACCGAAGGCGCACTCGACGCTTTAGAAAGGCTCGGCGCGGATGAAGATGCGGTCGAGATCTTCAAAGTTCCGGGTTCGTTCGAGCTGCCGCTGACGGCGCAAAAGGTCGCGTTAAGCGGCGATTTTGACGCGGTAATCTGCATCGGTGTCGTGATTCGCGGCGAAACTCCGCATTTCGATTACGTCGCGGGCGAAGCTGCAAAAGGTGTCGGTCAGGTCGGAATGCAAACCGGCGTTCCGGTTCTTTTCAGCGTTGTGACGACCGATACGCTCGAACAGGCGATCAACCGCGCCGGAGTCAAGGCGGGAAACAAAGGGTTCGAAGCCGCGATGTCCGCGGTCGAGCTCGTCAATTTATATAAAGAGATGGACGGCGGAAAAGATTCTACGGAAACGAAGAAAAAAGCCTTTCCGCACGTTGTTTGATAAAAGCCAGGGATTTATGGGAACACGGCGTATAGCACGTGAATGCGCTCTCCAGATGCTGTTTGCGGCGGACATTACCAAATTGTCCGGCGAAATTGTCGGGCGTAATTATTGGGACGAGCTCGGCGAACCGGATTCGGATGAGATGACCCGCGAGTTTTCCGTCAAATTAATGTTGGGAACGCTGCGCGAGATCGATGTCGTTGATGATACGATCCGGACGCGTGCCGAACATTGGCGGATTGAGCGAATGGCGATCGTTGACCGCAATGTTTTACGGCTTGCAGTTTATGAATTTCTTTTTGAAGATACGCCGCACACGGTCATCATCAATGAAGCTTTGGAGATCGCCCGCTGTTTCTCAACCTTTGAAGCGACGCAGTTCATCAACGGAATTCTCGATGCCATCAAGCACGATCTCGAAAAAAAAAACAATAAAAAATCTCCCGATCTGAACAAAAAGACTCAGGCTTCTTCAAAATAAACCGCGATTTTCTTCAAACCAATGAACGACCTTCGCCAAAACTTTCTCGCCGACTCTCTCAATAAACTCGACAATTTGCAAACGATTCTGGAAGCAGATCTTAACGAAAGCGAACGGCGCGAACTTTTTCGCGCGGTTCACACGATCAAAGGCGGCGCGCAAACTTTCGGTCTGACAAATCCGGCAAGATTAGCCGAAGAGATCGAAAATGTTCTTTCAAACCGGGAAATTTTTACCGATAAAAATCTACTGCCCGAAAGCATCGAACGGCTTTCAAATTCCCTGCGGTCAACCGAGGTGGATTTATCGGCCGATTTCATCGAAAAACTGCAAAGCAAAGCTCAAACAAACACCCGCGAGATCTTTTTGACGCGAATTCCGCCCGCAGTTTTCAAAAGTTTCTCGCAAACCGAGGCCGCCGCGACTATTGCCGCACTGCGCGAAGAAAAAAATATTCTTTGCGCACACATTGGCTTTGAACCTGCCGATCTTGCCGTCGAATATCGAAATCTGCAAAGAGTTTTGAGCGAAAAGAGCGAGATTCTCGCCGCATTGCCGGACGCGAAATTTAGCTCTTTAGGGAAAATCGGTTTTCAACTCTTTTTGGCAAGCCGCGAAACAGCGGAATATTTTCAAAAACTTCTCGGAAACCATGCGGCTGAAATTGTTTCGCACACGTGCCCGACAGATGCGCCGAACGTATTGTTTGAAATGTTTTCGCAGATCGCCGGGCATGGCGAAAATATCGCCCGACAGCTTGGAAAAGTAATTTCCATTACGATCATAACGAATGAAACACGGCTTTCCGGCGAAACGGCAAAAGCCGTTTTTGACATACTTTTGCAGTTTTTGCGCAACGCCGTTGACCACGCCTTTGAAAAAAGCGGTAAAATTGAAATTCGTATGTTTGAAGATGCTGACGGATTGCATCTAACATTTGCCGACAACGGAAAAGGCGTTGATTTGGCAGCGATCAGATCGCGGGCAATTGAAAAAGATCTGATTTCGGACGATGATCTGCTGAGCGACGCGCAAACGCTTGAATTGATCTTTGCGCCGGAGCTTTCAACTCTGGAAACGGCGACCGAAATTTCCGGACGCGGCGTCGGTTTGGACGCCGTTAAAGACACGGTCGAAAAAATAAACGGCAAAATTTCCATCAAAAGCCGTAATAGAATTGGCACGACTTTTGAGATTTTCTTGCCACGAGAGAAATTATGAAACGCAGAGACGCTGAGCCGCCGAGAAAAATTATGCAAAAAACCAAAGAGTATTTTTCTACTGAGTTTTCCAGATCCCAATTAAACATCTCCGCGTCTCTGCGTCTTTGCGGTTTAATTTTACTGTTTGCTTTCGGTATTTTAGCCCAGGATTTGCCCGACGAGATTCGCGGCTACAAAGTTCATAAAGCAAAAATTTCGGTGACCAACAAAACCGACCGAAACGATAAAAATACCGACAAAGACAATTCGGAAGCCTTTGCCCGTCTGACCGAACCCGAATTGGTTGACACTTCTCTGGCGGGTTTGACCTTTGAGATCTCGGCGGAAATTGACGCGTTGGACTATAAAGGCAAGGTTGATTTTCTGACTTTCAAAGATTTTACGGTCAACGGTATGAGTGTCGAGATCGCGGAATATACAAATTCTTTCGAATTCAAGAAAAATGAAGCCATCAAACTGCCGCAACCGGTCAGTATCTTTCTCGGCAGCCGGCAAGCCTTAAAAGGCATCTTTGGCGAAGCGCTCAATTCAAAAGAAGAATGGACGGTGACGGGCACGGTCTTTGTGTTCGGACGATTCAAAAAATACGGCTTCAAAGTCAAACGCGTCGTGCCGGTCGAGGTCAACGTCAAAATAAAAAATCCCGCGAGAAAGGTGAACATCCTCGGCAGCATCATTCCGTCAATTTGACCGCTGATTGAAAGCCGACTCGATCATTTTGAACGGGCCGGCTTTTTCTTTGTCAGTTAGGATTACCTCTAAACCGTGTATTGTCAATCACATATTACATATTCGGCCGTGTGGCACATCGGTTGCTAATTTAGTTTTCGACTGCGCGAATGCAGTCTATTAATTTCTCAGAGGAAACTAAAATGGATAACCGACTTAACTTCAAACAACTTTTCGCAACGCTCGTACTTTTTGCAATGTCAGTGCAGATGCTTTCTTTCAGCATCTTTGCTCAATCATTCAAAAATGACAAGAGCGAAGAGGTTTCAAAAGAAACGACCGAAACGGATTTAACTCCGCAAAGTAAGATCGCGCCTGATTTGCAGGAAAACGTTGACAATTTATCATACGGTTTCCGGGCTGATGAAACTCAACGAGTTATCATCCAGCTCAAATCTTCAACCGGACTCAACGAAATGTTTGGCAACGATTTGAACGAAGCCGGAAAAAAACAGCTGCTTGCTGAAGAAGTCAAGGTAAACCAGGTAAATTCGGGAATTCTGTTGACGGATTTAGTTGCCCTCAATGGCCGAATCAAAAAATCTTTCAATCGTTTGGGTTTGGTGAGTGCAGAATTACCGCTTTCCAAAATCCGTCAACTGATCGAAAAGGACGAAGTTGCTTATATCAGCCCGGACCGCGAAGTCGCCGGACTCGGGCACGTCGGTTATACGGCGGGAATTTATAATACGGGCATTGCGGACCGCGGCGACAGCGACGCGAATACCTGGTTGGTTGGTGCGGGCATCGGTGTCGCGGTCATTGACAGCGGCGTTTATGGCGGACACGAGCTTTTCAACAAGTGGGATAATACGAGCAAAGTAACAAGCTACGATTTCACCGGCACGGGCAATACCACCGACCAATATGGACACGGCTCACACGTTGCTTCGATTTTGTCGGGTGATTATCGGCTTGGAAATGCCGCTTATGAAGGTCTTTCAAGCGGCGTCTCGGTTTATAGCTTAAAGGCTTTAGGCTCATCAGGCAACGGCACAAGTACAAGCGTAATCGCGGCGATTGATTGGGCAATTGCCAATAAAACCGTTAAAAACATCCGCGTCATCAATATGAGTCTCGGCACTCCGGCGAAAGACAGTTATGTCAACGACCCGCTTTGCCAGGCCGCCCGCCGTGCCGTTAATGCCGGAATCGTCGTCGTTGCTTCAGCCGGAAACTACGGAAAAAGTTTGCTTGGCGAAAAGCTCTATGGCACGATCGGAAGCCCTGGCATCGAGCCTTCGGTCATCACGGTCGGCGCGGCGAATACGATGGGAACTGACGTTCGGAGCGACGATACGGTTGCAACTTTCAGTTCGAGAGGCCCGACGCGAGGTTATCGTGTCGTCAACGGTGCCAGAAAATACGACAATCTGATCAAGCCGGACATCATTGCATCGGGCAACAAAATCATTGCCGCCGCCAGCCCGAACAGCACGCTTGTAACTCAGTTCCCGAGTTTGAAGACCGGAGCTTCAAGTGATGCTAACGAGCAAGTAATGTATATGAGCGGAACTTCAATGGCAGCTCCGGTCGTTTCGGGAGCAGTGGCGATGTTGATTGACACGAATCCGAATCTGACACCAAATCTGGTCAAAGCAATCTTGATGTATTCGGCTCAACCCTTGAAAAACTTCAACACTTTGGAACAAGGCGCGGGCGAAGTCAACATTGACGGCGCGGTTCGTCTGGCACGTCTGGTTAAAACGACGCTTCCGACGACCAACGGTTCGGCTTTGCTCAAATCGGCGCTGCCAACATCGCAAACCAGCACAATTTCCGGGCAAACGGTAACCTGGGGCAAAGGCGTGATCACCAACTTCGGTTTTATCTACGGCAACGATCTGATGAACAAATGGCAGGGAATGTATGCGAGCGGTGTATTGATTTCAGATTCAACGCCTCTTTCAGGAAGCAGTTTGACGAAATCAACGACGCTCACATCAGGCACTTTGAATCTTTATCAAGGCGCAATTAACATTAATAGCAACGGCGTATTGATTTCTGACGGAACGCTTTATATGAGCGCCAACGCGATGGGCAGCAGCCCAACACCGTTCGTTAATTCGCAGGGCGTTCTCGTTAGCGACGGCGTTCTGATCAGCGATGGCGTGTTAATCAGCGACGGCGTCCTCATCTCGGATGGTTATGCAATGTCACAACAAGCACTTCTTGGCGACAACACGACTGGTATGATGCCTGCGCCGTAAAATTTTTGGACAACTAACTTCACATTTCACTGACACTCAAAAAAGGTCAGGCTTCGCCGTTTGACCTTTTTTTGTCGGCAGGCAAAACCACACCAAATGGCAACTGCGCCCGAAATCCGGAGATCAGCGATGACCAGGCAAAATTCAATCATCATCTTTTGCGGGGAAAAAATAGACTTCTTTTGCCCCCAATTCGGCTGATCTGATGATTTGTTCCATTCCGCCTTGATAGAGATGTTTGCCAAACGCGAAGTAACGGCCGTAGAGTTCAAAATGTGTCTCGTCAGTGAACACCAGAAAAACCTGCCGGTTTGGTTCGGTTTCGGATTCCCTGACGACCACGCCGGCAATCGTTTTCCCGACGATCTGTTCAATGTATGATTTCATATTTCATTTCCCCGGCGAACTGCCGGAATAAGTCTCGATTTTTTCTCATAATAACACTTTCGCGCTTTTCTGATAAACGGTCTGTGCGAACATTCCTATACGATTAGGTCTTTGGTTTTTGGTTTTATTCAATCTAACCTCGATGATCTTAAATTAACATCAGTCAATGGCATAAAAACAAGCGTTTTCCACCCGGAACACACCCGATTATGCAATAAACCAAGCGGATTCTGCATAAATTATTGACAATTCCGCAGAAACCATTGACGATTCCGCGGAATTACCAGATGATTCCGCACAACCAATTGATGATTCCGCAGAAACCATTGATGATTCCGCGGAACTAATAGATAATTCCGCATAAAATCGAGATTTTATGCGGAATTAGTTGATAATTATGCCGAAACCATTGATGATTCCGTTGAAAGTATCAATTGGTGTGCGGAAAACGTGGATTCTTTTGCATAATTGTCGTCTAATCTTGACGCAAAACCATACAGAAACACGGACAAGGGCCAGTATTGTATGGAACAGTTGATAGATTGATGACATTTGCTTTCAAGATCAGCTTAAGTGATCGAATACCTCCACCACTTTTTACCGCTAATTTTGGAGGAATGGGAAGTGCCTAGGAACATGAAAATAATAACTTAGTAAAAGAAATTAAATAAGCTACTCCACTTAATAAATTTAATTCTTAGTCGGTGAAACCGACGATATATTTGTAGCCCATATCGCGAGATGTGGGAAAAGATAGATGACAAATAAAAGCCATTGAAAATGGCGGCATACAAAATATATGTCGTGGTTTTCAACCACTTAAGATAACTTTTTACATTTCTCCCACGATTTGCATCGTGGGCGGCGAAGCGGGGAATATATCGCCGTTTTCAACGGCTAAATCAAAATATTGCAAATTGGGTGATGTTATTTAATTTGTTTTACTTAGACATCTATTTTGTCTCGCAAACCGCCATAGACATAAGTCGGCACAAAATCCTTTTGAAAGAAACTATTTGGAAAGATCGGTTCAATTTTGATGACTTCGTTCAAACGGTTCATTTGTTCACCCGATAATGCAACATTCAAGCTCGCCAGATTGTCGTTCAACTGGGCGAGTTTGCGTGTTCCGATGATCGGGATCATCGAAGGATCCTGATGCCGGATCCAGGCTAAAGCGACCTGCGAAGCTGAAACTCCGAGTTCTTCTGCAATTTTGACAACTTCCAGCGCGATTCGCGTTTTACGTTCTTTTTCGGGAATTAACGCGGCTTGCATCATTTCCGAGCCGTAACGGCCTGATTTGGCAGCGTCAGTTTCCATATTCAAATATTTGCCCGCCAAAATTCCGCCGGCGAGAGGCGACCAGGGCGTCACCGTCAGCCCAAATTCTTTCGACATCGGCAAAAGTTCGTGTTCGGGCGTGCGTTCAATGAGACTGTATTCGATTTGCAAACCGACAAAAGGCGTCCAATTTTTCCATTCAGCCAGTGTATTTGCCTTTGCCACATACCAGGCAGGCGCATCCGAAATTCCGGCATACAAAACCTTTCCGGATGAAACGAGATCGTCGAAACCACGCATAACTTCTTCAACCGGAGTTAGCTGATCCCAAATATGCAGCCAATAAAGGTCAATGTAATCGGTCTTTAAGCGTTTCAAACTGGCATCAACCTCGCGCATCATTGCCTTTCGATTATTGCCGCCCGCATTTGGATCGCCCATCAGGCCTGAATTAGAAAACTTTGTGGCTAAAACGATCGAATCCCGATGTCCCTGCATAAATTCGCCGAGCATCGTTTCAGAAGTTCCGCCGGTGTAAATATTTGCGGTATCAATAAAGTTTCCGCCCGCTTCGCGAAAAGCCTCATACATTGCGCGAGCTTCGTCGCTATCTGCGCCCCAACCCCATTCTTCGCCAAAAGTCATCGTCCCCAAACAAATTTCAGAGACCCGTAAACCGCTTTTTCCTAATAATTTATATCTCAATCAACCTCCCATAGATCACAAACAAAGTCTTTTTCTTTTGCCAAATATTAGCATATAGCCGCAGAGTTTTATAATTTCGCGAGGCTTTCGGGTCTGATCTTTAGGGCTTATTCAAAGTCGCCAACGGCGACAAACATTATAGCCTAGCGAGAATCGCTAGGTTTTGATGTCAGCAACCGCCCGACGCTGAAAGCGTCGAACAAATCGGCGATAATTGTTGCTCACTTTCAGTGAGCAATTCTTTGATTGTCACATTCCTAGCGATTCTCGCTAGGCTATAATGTTTGTCAGCTTCGATGACTCAAAGAAAAATTTCTACTTTGAATAAGCCTTGGTCTGATCTTCACGGCTCTCGCGCCTCATCAACTTAATTCAAAAATAATGTTCGTAAAATCTCTCACTTTGCAAGAGCCGCGCCGTATGCGCGACAAATCTTTTGCCTCACTTATGTTTTATATGCTTTTGCGCTAAAATTATTGATTACATCTGAGGTGTATAAATGAGGTTATAAAAAGTGAGCGAACAAATAAATAATATATCAGAATACATTGCCGAAAATTTCGGCGCGAATGCCAGTTATGTTGAAGGTTTATTAA
>JANLTD010000758.1:0-3535 GCA_031362765.1 Acidobacteriota bacterium
CGATATTTTGCGGGTTGGCGATCAGATCGAGGTTTTGGAAACCAAGAAAACGCCTAATTTTTTTTAAGAGATTTGCCTACGAAACACACGAAAGAAACGAAAAATAAAACAAAATAATTGTAACGCCTCAGTAAAAGTTGGGAATTAATAACTCAATAAAAGCGCGGGTGTAAAACAACCCTTCCTGACCTGAAATCTGCTGTCTCTTGATTGATTTACTTTCATCATTTCTCACATTAAAGGTAAAAAAAGACCTGATAAAACTATTAACAGGTCTGGAAGGTGCGCTCTGCGCCCGCTCTTTTAGCATTAACATTACCGGTAACTTTTTATTAAAGCGTTACAAATAATTTTCTTTTTTTCGTTTCTTTCGTGTGTTTTGTAGGCAAAAATGATTTTTAACTTTCCAGACGATAATTTGGGGCTTCTTTCGTGATGATCACGTCGTGGACGTGCGATTCGCGTAAACCGGCCGACGTGATGCGGACAAATTTAGCTTTTTCGTGAAGTTCTTCGATGGTTTTACAACCGGTGTAGCCCATTCCGGAACGCAAACCGCCGACGAGCTGCGTGACCATTTCGGAAAGCGATCCTTTATAGGGAACACGGCCCTCGATGCCTTCGGGTACATATTTCGAATCGGAGACCGTGCCTTCCTGGGCGTACCGGTCGCTTGACCCTTGTTTCATCGCGCCGATCGAACCCATTCCGCGATAGGTCTTGAAATTCCGGCCTTGAAAGAGAATGACTTCGCCCGGCGCTTCTTCCGTTCCGGCGAACAGCGAACCGATCATCACCGTCGCCGCTCCGGCGACTATTGCTTTGACGACATCACCCGAGAATTTCACGCCGCCGTCGGCAATGATCGGAACGCCGGTTCCTTTGGCGGCATTGACGCATTCAATGATCGCCGTGATTTGCGGGACACCTGCACCCGTCACGACGCGCGTTGTACAAATGGATCCGGGCCCGATGCCGGTCTTGACCGCATCAACCCCCGCTTGAATCAGTGCTTTGGTCGCATCGCCGGTGGCAACGTTTCCGGCGACGAGTTCAATCTCCGGAAATTTTGCTTTGACCGCTTTTACGGCTTCGATGACGCGGCTCGAATGTCCGTGGGCGGTGTCAATGACGATCGCATCAACGCGGGAATTTATCAAAGCTTCGGCGCGTTCGAGAAAATCGCCGGTCGCGCCGATCGCCGCCGCGCAGCGAAGGCGTCCAAGGCCGTCTTTCGCGGCAAACGGATAACGAATCGCTTTTTGAATGTCTTTGACAGTGATCAGACCCTTGAGCCGTCCGTCGTCGTCAACGACGAGCAGTTTTTCGATGCGGTGTTTTTGGAGTTTGACCTTTGCTTCGTTGAGAGTCGTGCCGACCGGAACGGTGACGAGCGGCTGCGGCGTCATCACTTCGGAAACGGGAATGTTAAAGCGTGTTTCAAAACGAAGATCGCGGTTCGTAATAATGCCGACGAGCAACCCTTGCGCGTCAATGACGGGAACACCGGAAATACGGTAGCGTTCCATAATTTCCAACGCTTCGCTGACGAGCGCGGAATCGTGGATCGTGACCGGGTCAACGATCATCCCGGATTCGCTGCGTTTTACTTTATCAACTTCTTCCGCCTGCGCTTCGATCGAAAAATTTTTGTGGATGACGCCGATTCCGCCTTGTTGGGCAAGCGCGATTGCCAGTAAGGCTTCGGTAACGGTGTCCATCGCCGACGAGCAAAGCGGGATATTTAAGCTGATATTTCTTGAAAAGCGTGTCGCGACATTCGTTTCGCTCGGCAAAATGTCGGAATATGCGGGAACCAACAGCACGTCGTCAAATGTTAATCCTTCTTTGATGTCTTCGATATTCATATATTTAGTTTTTGGTTTTTGGTCTTTGGTCTTTGGTCGTTGAATATAAATACAAAAACCGAAGACCAAAAACCAAAGACCATTTTTTAATAAAAACGCCCGCACTTAATTTGCGGGCGTTGTTTTGCTCAAATAAATTGTAAAAATCTGTCCGTCAGCTTTCCCAAAAGCCTCATAAAACTCTTATCGCGGTGCCTTTTTATTCGCCGGGCTAGTGTTCGCGCCGCCAACCGGGGACGGAATTTGACCGCTTTGCAGAATCTGAACAATATTCTCTTTATTGATCTCAAACAACAAATTCATTCCTTTCGCAGGCGCATCCGGTGGTGTGACCTTGGTCCCGTTCAACGTCACTTGAATTTTGTCGGCGGTAAATCCACGATAATATGAGATCTTCACATTTTCTTTTCCGGTATAGGTTTTCGGCGAATCTGGCAAAACATCCTCTGAAAGCTTTTTACCGTCAACGATCGATGTCACATTAACCTTCTCGGTCAATGGCTTAATTTCAATTTTGATTTCACTTGTGGACGGTAACGGCTGCGAAACATTTGCCGAGTTTGAATTTGAATCAGCCGAATTGCCTGCCGTATTTGTATTAGAAACCGGTTGCCCCTGATTATTCTGGATATAATTGACCAACGTAAGCACTCCCCAGGTCATCAAACCGAGAATTATCACTGCAAAAACACCCGTCAGAATCATCGAAGACGAAGATCGGTCATCAGTCAAGACTTCGGGTCGGTACGTTTTCGGTTGTTCGTCAACATCGCCTTCCTGGCTGGAAATTAGTCGTGAATAATCCTGCAAAGCCTCTTGTTCATCAACACCGACGTATTTGGCATAAGATTTAACAAATCCCTTGTTAAAGATCCCTCCGGGCAAAGTGCGAAAATCATCGTTTTCGATCGAAGCGAGATAATGCGCGGAGATCCGGGTTTGTTCGGCGACCTCGCTGATCGAAATACCGCGCTCTTCGCGGGCCTGCCGCAATTTTTCACCAAGAGTTAATGACATTTTTTCTTTATAGTTAGCTTTCCTTGAAGGTTTTATTCCGGCAACGCCCGTAAAATTGAAATATAGCCTTGTTAAACGGCTAATGTCAATCGTTTCTTTACTTTTTGTCGGAGTTTCGGCTTGATATTCACAGGAGTGCGTGATAGGTTTAGGTTTTACTCAAATCTTGTATTAAACTTAACGAATTAATTGTCAAAGAGAGGAATAACTAATGAGTTTGGAAGCACTCGGAATGGTTGAAACTAAAGGTTTTATCGGCGCGGTTGAAGCAGCGGACGCAATGGTCAAAGCTGCCAATGTTCAACTTATCGGTAAAGAATATATCGGCGCGGGCTATGTCACGATTTTTGTTCGCGGCGATGTCGGCGCGGTCAAAGCGGCAACTGATGCCGGTGCGGCCGCCGCACGCAGAGTCGGTGAACTGATCTCGGTTCACGTCATTCCGCGTCCGCACGGCGAAGTTGAAAGAGTTCTGCCGAAAGGCGGCGCGGTCGGTTACAGCCCGGACGAAAAAGCACTGCAAGGCGGCGGAAGCCGTCAAATCGGCTCAGGCGGCGCGGGAAGCGAAATCTCGGCGAGCGATAAGAGCAAAACGAGAAAACAATAAAGAGTCGAGAGTCGAGAGTCGAGAGTCGAGAGAAAATTCTTTG
>JANLTD010000789.1:0-3936 GCA_031362765.1 Acidobacteriota bacterium
GTGCCGCCGGGCGGAGTGATGCGGTATTTGACGCCGGGCATCGGTTTACCGTCCATATCAACCAAAATTATCTCGATCCACGCTTTCTTTTCTTTCGGTTTTTCGGCCGGTCTGCTTCCGCTCATCGTTCTCAGAATCTGCTGCGTCATCTGAAAGGCGGTTTCGACCTCGACCGGTGGCGGTGTTTCATCCACTTTCTTCTTAAAAGGACACGCAACCACCGACGCTGGCTTTTGCGCAGGAAAAGAACTCTGTGTATTTTTGATTTTAGCGGCTATACCATTCGACATCGTATTTTTACTTCCCGGGATCCAGCATCACGGTCGCCTCCAGATCAAGATTTTTCGGTTCGTTCGGAGCGGCTTTAGTTTCTTCTTTCGTTTCAGTAACATCGTCCGTCTCTATTTCAGGTTTCCACGCATTCTGGTCATAATCCGCTCTGATTGATTCCCAGTTTTTTTCGGTCAGGACGTTAAGCAGCTCATCAAGCCGATTATTTGGTTCGACTTCTTCATCATTGAGAAGCACCTGCGACAAACGGTGCGTGTCAAAATTCGGAGCAACCTCAAACATCACGGCCGTAAAAGCGGAAATCGAAGATTCAAAAGTCAATCCGTACCGGCGGGCGCGGGCAATGCCGACACGGACCAAATCGTGGAGAGTTTCTTCGGGCAATTCATCAACCGTGAATTTTTCATTGTCGGGCAGAGTGACGACCGCTTTCGGATAATCTCCGAGAAGATGCGCGGCGATCCGGCGCACAAAATTTTCCTGCGCGACTGTCTCAACCACCAGCATTTGTTCGGGACGAATCGATAATCTCATTTGTTTTAATTAGTTCTTATTATCAAACTCAAGTTTTAGCTTTGTTTCTTTCAATTTATTTTTATCAAAATTAAACCTTGATAATTGAGAGGCATCAGGCAGCTCGGCAAAATAATATTTGACTTGTCCAAAGATTATTTCAAGTTCGTCACTGTTGCAGGTCATCAGAAACGGCAATAAGACCCGCGGGTCATAGTAACGAAAAAGCATCGGCTTGCCGTTTTCGTCATCCACCGTTAAAAGGAGGCGAAAATGTCTGCGCATTCCGGTCAATGAGACCGGACTTTGGGCAAAAATGCCCCAGTGTTTGCCCCAACACTGCGTCAAAAGCCAATCCGTAAAAGCCGTTCCGGGATATAAATGAACCAGATACGGCGCGACATAGACGAGGTCTGCGGGCAGTTCGCCGCGATACAGACAAACGTTCACCGCATTCATTTCATAAAGTTTGACCGGCAGGTCAGGCACTGATGCGCCGTCTAACACGGCGTATGTATGAGCATCGTTTCTGAACAGATATTTTTCTAACTGCTGTTTCATCAATTATCCAAGAAAATGTTCTGCGGTAGCAGATGGTTTACTTATCACCTATTAAACCATCTGCTACCGCAGACGGTTCTGACAAGTCGTCTATGACTGTCTTGAGCAAATTTCACAAAATGTTGCTGCGCCCTGTGCGGCAGTTGTCAGCACGAGTGCTGCCGGACTCTGAAATACCGGTTTTGGCGGCGGCGCTTTCGGTGACAGCGAAACTCTTGCGCCCGGTTGGGCCGTATCGGCTGCTTTCGGTTCTTTCGGCGCTTCGGGACTGCTTCCCGAACCGGAACCGGCGGCGCCGCCGCTGTTGATCATAACCATCGTGCCTTTGATAAAAATGCCGCCCGGATTAATGTTGATAAAATTTCCGCCGACCTTTAAGGTCAAAGACGCGCCGGTTTCAAGCGTCATACTTGTTCCCGATTTGAGATGAATTTCCGTTCCCGCGTCAACCGCAAATTTTGTCCCGGCTTTTTCTTCAAAATCCACGCCCGCATTGATCGAAATTGAGCCGTCAACTTTTTCGTTATGGTCGCCCATAACTTTTAAGTGCTTGTCTTTTTTGACTTTTTCAAACTGCTCGTTCTCAATTATCAAATGACGGTCGTGCAGAATCGTTTCCATCACGTCATTTTTGACGCGAATATCCTGATTCTTTTCCGCGTGAATAAAGATCTGCTCGCTGCCTTTTTTATCTTCAAACCGAAATTCGTTAAATCCGCCGCCCCCTTTGCTGGAATTCGATTTGATCGTTGATTTCGTTTTTTCGTCAGGCAGAGTGTAGGGCGGCATCGTCTGCGGATTATAGACACTGCCGGTGATGATCGGCTGATCCGGATCGCCTTCGAGAAAATGGACAATCACTTCCATCCCGATCCGCGGAATGAACATCGTGCCCCATTTATTTCCCGCCCAAGGCTGTGCGACCCGCACCCAGCAGGAACTGCCGGCATTGACCTGTCCGTCGCGATCCCAATGCAGTTGAACCTTGACGCGTCCGTATTTATCGGTAAAGATCTCTTCGCCCGCCGGACCGACGACAAACGCCGTTTGGCTACCCTGAATGATCGGTTTCGGAGTTTTTCGTTGCGGACGAAACGGCGGTGCGCCCGAACCGTGAGCGATGCAGGTAAAACTTTTTGAATAAGACTCTTCCGTCTCGTCATTCGAAACATAACTCGGGTTTTGTTCGGCTTCGTGCGTGATCGAGGTGATCACATATTGCGCGTTGTTGGCACTATTCGGATGGTTGAACAGTTCAAAGCGATAGCCCGAAGTCATCGCTGAACAATCGCCCGCTCCGCCGATCACTTTATATTGCGTGTCCAAAGATTCTAAGACAATTTTAACGGCATCTTGTTTGTCCGAATCAACCAGCGCCAATTCGCTGCTTTGTTCTCCGCCCGAACTGTCAATTCCGTCATATTTTCGACCGTACCCGCCCGGAAAATCATAAAGTTCCAGTTTCTGATTATCACCGACCGTAAAGACGCTCGTTTGTTGATTGTCGAGTTTTTTTGCAGGCAGCTGGAAATTATGGTCCCAAAGTGTGACTTTGCCGGTTTGGAGTTGATAATCGGTGCGCCAACTGTTGATTGAAGTAATGAAATCTTCGGTTTGGCGGGTGACGTCAAGAAAATATGGGATCTTTGCTTTCGACGGGCAATCGGAATGTGATTGAGGCGTATTGGCGACAACCATTTTATGCTTCCCGTCCTTATGCTCGAAGTAGTAGTAGATGCCTTCTTCTTCCATCAGGCGTGAAGCAAAATCAAAATCCGTTTCCCGGTATTGAACACAATAATTCCGCTTATTGGTCACGCCCTGAATTTGCCAGGTAACTTCAAAACCTTCAAATACTTTTCGCAGAATGTCGGGAACCGAGATATTTTGAAAGATGCGGCTTTCGGATTTTTGCGTCAGGATCCAAACGTGGGGAACGATCTTCGCGTAATAGTAGGAAAACCGGGTGTCGCGCGTTCCCTGCGAAAAACGATTGACAATTCCCGTCAGCTCACGAATCGTTCCGTCTCTCTGGTCAATCGAAATCGTCACCGCTGTTCCGATGATCTGGGTCGGATCAACGACCGTCGCTTCAAATCCGGGGGATTCTTCTTCGTGAAGCAGTTCAACATCAAACGAAAACAGTTGGGAAAGACCTTCCGAAGCCGTGATCCGGTTGATAAGGAGAAAATCCTTGCCCAAAGAAGTGTAAATCGCCAACAATCTATTGTCCTGTGTCGTCGCCATAGCTTTTTTTCTGTTTAAGAAGATTTTTCGGGTAAATAGATCCTAATTCATACCAACCCGGCAACCCTGTTTCTTTCCGCGATGAAGGTTTCTGGATACGAATATTGAACCGACCGAAGCCTTTACGAACTTATCAATTGTAAAGCACTTTGAAGAGAGAATTTACGTCCAATTTGAAAGTTTATCTTACCGTCAAGTATTGATAAAAGTCAATCATTTTAAGCCATTAATAGTTGTGCGTCAGTAATACGTTTTAGCGACCGGAGCGCAATCCGTCCCGGTTGCCTGAGCGCGAGAGCGCGAAAATGATGTTTGTTGGTTTTG
>JANLTD010000792.1:0-1879 GCA_031362765.1 Acidobacteriota bacterium
GCTCTGTTCTCCCAACGCTACGCATTACGAATTATAGATCAAATTTCGGAAATTTTCTCTATTGCGGATTCTGGGTTCAATCGTTTGCATAGTGGCTTTATTTCACGTCGTTTTTGCTGACACTTCGATAAATTTTGATTAATTTCGCCCAAATTGTTAAAAAGAATTTCTTATATAGAATTGTTCCGCTTATTTCGGCGGTATTTTGCTTTCAGAGCTAATCCAAAAACCAAAGTCAGGACGGCGGTTGGCGGTTGGTTCGTGAATGAATACGAGTTGCGAGCCGTCGTAATCGTAAAACGCTGAATCTCGCTTACTCACGGAATATCAGCTGCCGATTTCTGAGTATTTTTATTCAGGAATGGCTTTGCTGTTGGTGATAGTCCAAATATCAATGATCGGTTGATTGAATGAAACGTTTTGGGTGAATACCAACTTTGAACCGTCATAATCACTGAATGAAGGTATATCTTTCACTTTACCCGCTGCATTTAAAAAGCCGGATACACGATTTATTCCTTTGTCATTTATAAAATAACTGCTTTCAATCGCAATGCTGTCTCCTTCCAAAACCGGAGTTCCGTCTGTCTCGGTTGCCGATCTGATGATCCAAACACCGGTTCCATTGTCACGGTTCGGTGATCTGGTGGTAAAAACCGCTCCCGTTTGATCTAAAAAGTTTTCAAAAACCCGCAGATGTTCGGTCCACCCGCAAGCATCGAGATAACCTGCGTTCGGATACATATTTTTCAAATGAATCCGGTCGCCGACAGTCAGCGGTTCGTTCTTGCTTTTCCCATTCGAAGCAACAATTTCCCAACTGCCCGAACCGTTATCGCGGTTCGGATTGTTATGGGTTGAAACGAACATAGTTTCAGTCGGAACTTGATTGAACTCGGGCTTGCTCCAAACCGCTCCCCAAGCATCGAGATACGAGCCGTCATTCGGATAACGGTTCTGCAAGTGAACAATCGAACCGATTTTAATTTGCGGTTTTCCCTCGACTGGGTTGCGGTTTAGTACAACATCGGCACTTGATCCGGCGGGCGGCACGACAGATTTATTTTTGTTCCAGTAAAGCGCAAAATCGCCTCCAACGAGGGAAACGAGCGCGACGGCAGCGAGAAGCAAGAAAGACGGTGCGACGGTGCGACGGTGGGACGACGGGATTCTTGGCACACGAACGGACTTTTTCTCATCGTCGCACCGTCGCACCGTCTCATCGTCTTCAAACGTAATAGTTTCTTCGCTGCGAAAATATTGGACGGTTTGTTTTTCGATGATCACCGTGTCTTCGTCCGTTTCTGTGATTGTCACCGGCGGCGTAAAACGATAGCCGAGTTTCGGAACGGTTTCGATAATTGCTTCGCCGTCCGCATATTTTCCGAGCGCGTTTCTGAGCCACGAAACATTTCTGGCAAGCGTGGTTTCTTCGACAAACGTATCTGTCCAAACCGCTTCGAGCAATTCGTTTTTGGTTGCCACGCGTCCGGCGTTTCGGACAAAATAAAACAGCAAATCAAACTGCTTCGGTTTGAGCGGGATTGCCTCATCCGCAAACCACAAACGTCGCTCCGTCCGGTCAAGCCTAAATCCATCGAAGCGAAAAAGTTCCCGTGTTTGTTGAAGTTTAGCGGTATCCAAAAAAAATCCAAAAAAAATCCAAAAAAAATCCAGACTTTTCAACAGTAATTATTTAGAGTTGGGGCAAATCGTAATTAATTTAAAACGAAACACAATGAAAATCAAGCGAAAAATCGAAATGTTGGTCGCCACGAACGAAAAATATGTTATTCGCAAACCATCAACGCGCAAACAGACAGCCTGCGCGACATGCGGCGAACCGATGCTGACAATCGCGCACGCCGCCGTTTTGTTC
>JANLTD010000864.1:0-5565 GCA_031362765.1 Acidobacteriota bacterium
GTGCCGCCGCAAAACGATGATGCCCGTCCAATAAATAAATTGTTCCGTCAATGCCGTCTTTGATTGCTATCGCCGGATGGTCAAACCAACCGTTTTGTTAAATGACCGCCTTAATTTCAGCTATTTTGACTTCGGCCCCGACAACACTTTCCGTTGGTCTGAGACTTTCTAAAGTTAATTGATGAGCGGTTTTCTCAGATTTCATCTATGTTGTCCGAATTGTCAACTTTAATTTTGCCTCGTGCATCAAATGGCCATCATCAAATCGGCATTTTCCGACACGGAAAAATCCGTAAATGGTTCGTTTCTAAATTCGTCTAAACTTTTTTGTGTTTGCATAATTATTTCCTACAAAAAATTCTCTTTTTCTTTATTTTCGGATTACTGAGCTGAATAGTTTTGGCATACTTGAAAATTATCAAATATTTTAAGATTTTTGCCTGCGAAACACCCGAAAGAGACGAAAAAAATCTTTTCAACCAAATCTTTTTTCTAGTTTTCGTCCGTGCGCGTGTGTTTCGTGGGCAGACTTTCCTAGTTTTCAAAGCCATTGCAATTTTTAGACCGCTCAGCAATGAGTTTAACCCATTGAAATTGATTTTAGTAGGTAAAGCCGTAAAAAGCCGAAAAAGCATTGTTGGCGCGGCCGGAATTTCCGAAGTTGTAGCCGAGTTGAAAGAATTGTCTTTTGGCAAATGAATAACTTAACCCGGCGGTCGAATAACCGAAACGGTTTTTGCCGCTGTACCAATCGGCTGTGAAACTCAGTTTGCCGATAATCGGTTGTTCGATGCCGATGATCGCGCCGTTTTTTGTGCCGAAACCTTTTTCTGCGCCGACAACGGTATAAAATCCGCCTGTCAGACGCGTTTCACCCGTCCGTTTGATAATTTTACTGGCGTTTGAATAAAACATTCCAAAGGTTCGCTTTCCGGCGGATTTATTGAGCGGAACAAAAAACTGTGCGCCGGTCGAAACCGCGATTCCGTATTTTTCCTTCGAGTAAACCTTCCATTTGATGTTCGGCTGCAATTCTTTCGGCGAAGTCTTGCCGTTTCGCGTGTAGAAGAAGTTCACTCCGACTTCGAGTTTTCTGCGGACACCGTAAACCGTTCGATAACCAAACGATTGAAAACCGCCCTTCTCGAATTTATCGAAATGAGCGATAAAATCGCCTTCGATGTAGAAAAGTTTTTCACCGACCACATCGGTTGACGGAACATTGAAAATTGTTGATTGCGCATTCACTGTCGAATTAGCGATCAAAATCAACAAACTAAAAAAGACGCACCGGCAAATACCGGATTGAATCCAAGACATCGTAAATTTCTCCTTTTGAAATATGTTTGTTTCTTTTTTTTTCGCGACAGCGAGGCATTCTGCTAACTGAAAAACCGAAACTTTCTTTCGTAAAAGGCACTCTTCTTTGTTAATTGTGTTCGTATCCTACTACAAAAAGCTACGTAAGTGAAACTATTTTTTCGCTTTTTAAGGATTTTTGTTGCGGTCAAGTTCGTGAAGTTCCCATTCGTCGAGAAGTTCGGGACGCACCGGTGTCTGGTCTGTTTGCCATGCCAAAACAAAACGCGGTTGTTGGGTGTCGCTTGAATGTTTGACGTAACTCAAAATCAATGTCCAACCGACCTTTAAGTATTTGTTCATTTCGCTGGTCGAACCGACCTCGGTCGTCAATTTTGTTTCTTCAATACCCATAAATTAGTCCCACTTTCCTGTTTTTTGTAATTTTTTTATTTTGCGTTTTGCTAATTCTCTTTTTAAAGTGGTCATTCTGTCAAGAAAAATTATTCCGTCGCAGTGATCGGTTTCGTGAAGGACGCACCGCGCCGACAGATCTGTGCAGTCTAATTCCTGTTCTTTGCCGAAAATATCCTGATATCTCACGACGGTGCGAACTTCGCGCCGAACCTTTGTATAAATGCCCGGAAACGATAAACAACCTTCGTCGCCGATCTGTTCGCCTTCCTGCGTGATTATTTCAGGATTGATCAGCGCGATCGGATTTTTTTCGCCATTTTCAAGCGGCACGCTCATCACAAACAGGCGTTTCGAAACGCCGACTTGCGGCGCGGCAAGCCCGACGCCATTGGCATCATACATCGTCTCGAACATATCTTCGACGAGTTTTTTGAGTCCGGCGGTAAACTCTTCTTCCCCGACCGGTTTGGCTACGCTGAGCAACACCGGTTCGGGATAATGAACTATTTTGAGTAAAGCCATAAATTACATTTTATAAGGTAAAAGGTAAAAGGTCAGCAAGAAAACCAAAACATCAAGACATTTGGTTAGATGAAAAAATGTTTGGTTTTCCTCCCGATTCTTGACCAAACGGCGATCGTTTTTCGTTTTTTCAAATTTAAATTCATTGTCTCTGGGTCTTGGTGTTGAATTTCGCGAATATCAAAATTCAATGTGCAAAACATAAATCGCTTTCCATAGCCATAAAATTCAAGTTTTGAGCGTTCAAATTTTGCCACGTTTTTTGCAATTTCTGAAACTGCCTGATTTTGTAAAAATGTAGAAAATTCAACCGAATCTTCAAGATGTTTTTTAACTGTTTGCGGATTAAATTTTTTCGAGAATTCGCGGAAGAGTATTACCAAGCCTTTTCCGAGAAATTTTCGCGTCAACGGGAGAAACTTTTCGACCTCGCGAAGACGTTTCCAAAAAAGCGATTCGGCAAAAAAGTTTAATTCTTCGGGCATTATTTCGGCGATTTCGGCGATCTCACTTTTGTTCAAATCGTGTTGCGCACCAATTTGTTCTGAACCAGATAAAAAAGCGCGCCGAAGTTCCGCGTCCGTGTAAAGTCTTGCCAGAAAATTTTGCTGCTCTTGTAAGCTCATTCAAAATTAGCTCGGTTTTCGTTCGACGTGAAGCAAATTCCAGATTGGCTCAAATGGTTTTTCTTAAAACAGTCAACGTCCGACAATGTTCGAGTTTTGTATCATATCCACGTTCGTTATGATAACTTCCAAATCACAAAACACGACTTTTCAACCATACAATAAAATCTTGTTAAATATTCGGAATCCAATAGATTCGTCCGCCATCTGATACTTTTTTCAAGCCAAGATTTGGAAGTTCGCTTTCCTGAACGCCCAAATAAGTGAAATGCGGCAGATCCGAAACAACGGTCTGAAACCAACCGTGTCGCGCCAGAACCTCGCGGACTGCGGCATTACCATTTTCAGCGACGTCGAGCGCCAACATCGAAAGATGCTGCGAAGTGCCCGCCGGCGCGACCGAAAACTTTATGGATTTTGTCAAATCTTTTGAGAAGTATATCCCCTGTGCTTCGAGTTTAAAAATTTCGGTAATTTGTTCGACCGGTGACAAGGCTTTAATTCTTTGGGCTTCCGGTTGCTTTATTTTTCCTTTCCCAACCCAATATACAAGTCCCGGATTTACACGCGACGCCCAAAGTTCAAGAACCTTTTGGTAAGATCTTTTCGCAGCTTCGTCAGAGTTAGGATTGATCGAAAGATTTTTTCCTTTGGCATCAGCAATCGCTTCTTTAAGTGCGGTCATCGCCGCAGCCTGCAATTCAATGGTATATTTGCCGATTTTTTCCGAAGATCTCTGCACGCCGGATTGAAAAGCAGAAACTTCGCTTTCATTTTTGAAAACAACCACGTTCGGCGGCGTCACACCTTTGGCGACAAACATCGCGCCATAATCTTTCAGAATTATTTTTCCCACGTCATCGGTCGGCATTTGAAAATTACCCGGCACATTTCCCTGAAAACCGCCGCTTTTAGGCGCTGGAGTCGGACTATTGGTCACTTTGTTATTTGAATCTCCCGAATTATTGTTTTTAGTTTGATTATCGCTGGTATTTGGCGTTGAACTGCTCGAAGTTATCGGCGAACTCGTCGGGCTACTGGTAGTCCGGATTTTATTTGTTGTTTGGTCCGACCAGCAAGCCGCTAAAATGCCGAACGAAAAAAATGCTGCTACAAAAATGATTTGTTTGATGATTTTCATTATTTTCTTAGAAGTTATTAACGAAGAAGCGGTGAAAAAACCCATCCGCGCTGTCCGCTTTCGGTTTGAATATTAGCCCAATTTCCCTCTAAACCGTTCCAATAATCATAGTTTGACGAATAACCGAGAGTATAAACTCTTTGTCCGCGTCTGAGACCACCGACTTTTGGCGCGCCAAGACCGGGCGCAACGCGAATTACCACGTTATTTGTCACTGCGTATGCTGAACGTGCCCCGACCGGTGGCGGAATCACCGGTTTAGGCGTCGGAGTTACCTTTTCTTTTTCAGTGTCGGTGTTGCTATTTGAATTTTTGGAATCGGATTTATTTGATTTATTTTTTACCAGAACATTCGTTTCTTTGACAAGTCCTGAGTTGTCTGTTTTATCCGAAGTTTTGACTTGAAATGCCCAAAACTTTTGCTTCCCATCGTCAAAAGAACCGTCAATCAGAGCAAATACATATTTCCCTTTGGCTAAATTTTCAGAAACCCAAAGCCGTTTCATTTCGGGTTTTCCTTCGACGGGCGTTGCTTTGTAATCGATCAATCTCATCGTGCCGTCGTTTTTTATTGAATCAAGCTCGATAAGTTTCAAATCGCTAAGAGGAATATCTTTGCCGTCCGAATAAAGAATCAGATTTGGTTTGCTTTCGAGGGTCGGCATCGAATCATCTTTAAGAAGTTTATCTTTGCCCTCAAAGCCGTTTGTAAAATCCTGTTTTTTTATCTCGTCAACCGAAGTTTTGTCGCTGTTTTGAAAAAACATTCCAAGATGATCGGGTAACATTTCCTTTGAATTCGTGGGTGTCTTCAAAACAAAGACCGCCGCAATAATTCCGCCGCCCAATAAAAGCAACAGCAGAACTCCCAAACCGATCCATAAACCAACACTGCTTTTTGGCGGCGGCGTTTGCGGAATGAACGGGATCGAGGGATTAAAACCAGCCATCGAAGGGTTAAAATTTGCGTTTGATTGGTTGTAATTAGCGTTTGATTGATTAATTGTCGGATGCGGCGCAAAAACTGTCGGGTCTGATTGATAATCCGGAGTTTGGTTGCCCAAAACGTTAAAACTCTGAGTTGGCAACAATGTTTCGGGCAATGTCATGGGAGCTATTAACGTTTGTTGTGAATTTATTGAAGACAGAAATGTTTCGCCGCAATTGATACAAAACACATTCGTATCTTCATTTTGGTAGTTGCATTTAGGGCAATTCATCTCACTTCACCTCCAAATCGATTTGTTAATCAAGATTCGGTATCCAAAATTTTTGTCCGCTAACATTTACGGACTTTAACCCGAGCGCGGGCAAGCTGCTTTCTTCAACGCCCAAATATGTAAAATGCGGCAAATCGCTTTTAACGGTCTGAAACCAGCCGTGTTTCGCTAAAATATCTCTAACGGCTTTATTTCCAAACTGTTCGACATCCAAGGCGAGCATAAAGATATGCTGCGATGCGCCCGGAGCCGCGACTGAATATAGAATTGATTTGCTAAAATCTGTACTGAAATAATAGCCTTTTTTCTCCCATTCGAGAACCTGTGCGACCTGTTTTTG
>JANLTD010000906.1:0-9238 GCA_031362765.1 Acidobacteriota bacterium
CCGTGATTTGCGGAATTTGCTTGCTGGTTTTGACCGTTTTGTCTTTTCGGCAGGTTTCGTTTTGGAAAACGAGCGAAACGATTTATATAAGGACGCTTTTGATCACCCACAAAAACTATCTGGTCAAAAATAATTTCTGCAATTATCTGGAAAAAAAGAATCGTTTTGACGAAGCGGCAGCGCAATGCCAATCGGCAATTGCCGACGACCCGAATCTGCCCGATGCTTATAACACCATCGGAACCGTTCAGTTAAAGCAAAACAAATTTGCCGAAGCGAAAGCAAATTTTGATAAAGCGGTTGAGATAAACCCCAAATTTGTGCTCGCCTTTGCCAATTTGGCAGTGGTCGAAACAAATCAGAACAACTTTGAGGCGGCCGCGGAAAACCTGAAAAAAGCGATCGAACTCGACGATGGCAGTTTTTTTGATCGAAACCGTTTGCTAGACGCTTATTCGAGCCTCGCGGTCGCCGCGATGCGGCAAAAAAACTACGACCGATCGGCGGAATTTTTCCAAAGATCGCTTGAGATCACGCCGAATAACACAGATTTTCAGCGCAATCTGGCGTTGTCTTTGCATTTGCAGGGAAAATCATCCGAAGGCATTCGCATTTTGGAAGAAACAATTCGGAAAAATCCAAATTTACCCGAAGTTTACAACACTTTGGGTTTGATCTACGCGGAACAAAACCGGAAGCAGGAAGCAATCGCTCAATTTCAAAAAGCGTTGCAGTTAAATCCGAATTTTACGCCCGCACAAACTAATCTGAGAAAGGCATTGGAGCTAAAATAATCCAAGTTGCCAGTTATTAAAATTAAGATAATTTCAACGCAGAGAACGTAGAGGAAAACAAAGAGAAATCGGTTGGTTTTGTTTTTAATTTAATTATTAGCCCCAGTTTTAGTGAAAATTGGGCAGAACATCTCAAAAAAAACTCTGCGTTCTCCGCGCTCTCTGCGTTAAAATAAAGCTGGCAACTTGGAGTTAAAATAACATTTATGAAAAACTTGGAAAGACGCGATTTTTTGAAGGTTTCCGCACTCGGCGGAATAGGGTTTTTGGGTTCGACAATGGTGAAAGCCAATTATTTAGAAAATTTTGCAACGGCTGCAGAACTTGAAGAAATCACAATTTCGGAGCTTCAAGCGGCGATGAAATCAGGCACGATGACGGCGCGTGAAATTACCCAAAAATATCTCGACCGGATCAAGGAAATTGACCCTAAACTAAATTCCGTGATCGAGGTAAATCCGGACGCGCTAAAAATCGCCGATGAGATGGACAAAGAACGAAAAGCCGGAAAAGTGCGTTCCGCGATGCACGGCATTCCAATTTTGTTAAAAGACAATATTGATACGGCGGACAAGATGAAAACGACCGCCGGTTCTCTGGCTTTGGCCGACGCGCCGACGCCGAAACAAGATGCGTTTTTGGTTCAGCAGTTACGCGCTGCCGGCGCGGTCATTTTAGGCAAAACCAACTTGAGCGAATGGGCAAATTTCCGTTCGACCAAATCTTCGAGCGGCTGGTCGGGGCGCGGGGGACAAACCCATAATCCGTATATTTTAGACCGCAATCCGTGCGGATCGAGTTCGGGTTCGGGTTCGGCGGTTGCCGCCAATCTGACCGCCGTCGCGATCGGCACGGAAACCGACGGTTCGATCATTTGTCCGGCGTCAACCTGCGGGATCGTCGGTCTGAAACCGACGCTCGGATTGGTTTCGCGCACCGGCGTGATACCGATCGCACACAGTCAGGACACCGCCGGACCGATGACGCGAACCGTCGCGGACGCGGCCGTCCTGCTCGGTGTTTTGGTCGGAAACGATAAGGACGACTCGATCACTTCGCAGAGTTCGAAAGGGGAAAAGGATTACACGCGCTTTTTGCAAAAAGACGGTTTGAAGGGGGCGAGAATCGGCGTCGCCCGACAGATCTTCGGAAGAAATGCCAAAATTGACGCGGTCATCGAACCGCATCTGAAGGTTTTGCAAGCGGGCGGCGCGACACTCGTTGACATCGAATTTGCGACCAGTGGAAAATTCGGCGACGCGGAATATGAAGTTCTGCTTTACGAATTCAAGGAAGACCTCAATAAATATCTGGCAGCGCGCGGCGGACAAATGAAAACCCTCGCGGATTCGATCAAATTCAATGATGCAATGCGCGATAAAGAAATGCCGTATTTCGGACAGGAAATTTTTCTGCTCGCACAGGAAAAAGGCGATCTGAACGAACGCGCTTACCGGATCGCGCTGCTCCAAAGCAAGCTCTACACACAGGAACAAGGCATTGACGCGGTAATGGACAAAGACAAACTCGACGCGGTCGTCGCGCCTTCGGGCGGCGTCGCGTGGATGACCGATCTGGTCAACGGCGACTGCGGTGTGTTTGAAGGAATCACGAGTTTCGCGGCCGTCGCGGGTTATCCGAGCATTACGGTTCCCGCCGGATTTGTTCAGGAATTGCCGGTCGGCATCACTTTTGTCGGACGCGCATTTTCGGAACCTGCGCTCATCAAGATCGCATACGCCTTTGAACAAGCGACCAAAGCGCGAAAACCACCCAAGTTTTTGCCAACTTTTCAATAGTTTACAGTTCCGGTTCCGAATTGAGTTCCAGATTCCAAGTTTCAAGTTCCAAGTTAAAAACCAAATCCAACTTGGAACTTGAAACCTGGAACTTGAAACTTTTTTCCCGCTCAAGCAACCAAATCCAAATCTCATTGCATCACTTGAAACGACAGTTTGCTTTTACAAGTCTAATAAAAAAAAATCGGAGCGTGATTTATGCGTCAAAAATCGATTGTTGTGCGCGGGGTCGGAGTGTGTCTTTTTCTCATTCTTTTATCGGTGACGGCGTTTGCCCAAACCGAAGGTTCGCTGCGCGTGTTGGACACGGAAGGCAAATCAAAAGGCTTGTGTCCGCTGAAAAACACGGAAGTCAAAGCGGACATCAGCGGTTTTATCTCGCGTGTCACGGTCACGCAAACTTTCCAAAATCCTTTTTCTGAAAAGATCGAAGCGGTGTACACATTTCCATTGCCGAATGACGCGGCCGTTGACGATATGACGATATTGATCGGCGACCGACGCATCAAAGGCAAAATTATGGAGCGCAAAAAAGCGCAGGAAACATACGATCAGGCGAAAAAAGATGGCAAGGTCGCCGCCCTTCTTGAACAGCAACGCCCGAATATTTTCACGCAATCGGTCGCCAATATTACGCCCGACGCAGAAATCAAGGTTGTTATCAGTTATGTCGAAACCTTGAAATACGCTGATGACACGTATGAGTTTACGTTCCCGATGACGATCGGCGAGCGTTATATTCCGTCGTCGGTCAATGCGGAAGATGCCGCCAAGATCTCGCCCATTTCAAAGGCGCGACCCGGTCACACCGTCTCGATGGAAGTAAAATTGGAAGCCGGCGTTTCGATCGAAAATGTCACTTCAACCACGCATCTGATCGAAACTCAACAATTTTCGGCAAGCCAATTTATCGTTAAATTAAAGGACGAAGCTGAGATTCCGAACCGCGATTTTGTGCTCAGATACAAAACCGCCGGCGTTAACATAGAGGATGCGATCTTGACGCATAAAGACGCGCGTGGCGGATTTTTCACATTGCTGCTGCAGCCGCCCGACAAGGTTTTTCCCGCCGACACGATGCCGAAGGAAATAGTTTTCGTGCTCGACACGTCAGGTTCGATGGATGGATTTCCGATCAAAAAAGCGAAAGAAGCGATGCGGCTTTCGCTCGAAAATGTCAATCCGAACGACACATTTAACCTCATCACCTTTGCCGGCGATACGCGGATATTGTTCGACAAACCGCTCGCGGCGACCAAAGAAAATATCGAAAAAGCCAAAAAGTGGCTGTCCGATACCGATTCCGGCGGCGGCACCGAAATGATGACGGCGATCCGCGCCGCGCTCGCGCCGTCGGATGCAAACGATCACGTCCGCATCGTCTGTTTTATGACCGACGGACAGGTCGGCAACGAAACGGAAATCATCAATGAAGTCCAAAAACATCCGAACGCCAGAATTTTTGCGTTCGGCATCGGTGATTCGGTCAATCATTATCTGCTCGACGAAATTTCCCGCGAAGGCCGCGGCGATGTCGAATACGTCGGACTCAAGGACGACGGTTCAGCCGCCGCCCGCAGATTTTACGAACGCATCAGAAACCCTCTGCTGACCGATATTTCGCTCGAATTTCAAGGAATTGAAACGGACGAAGTTTTTCCGAAACTGATTCCCGATCTGTTTGACGCGAAACCGGTTTCAATCGTTGGCAGATACTCAAAAGGCGGCAGCGGTAAAGTAATTCTGCACGGCAAAATGCAGGGACAAGTGTTTCAGCGCGAGATCGCCGTCAGTTTTCCCGAACAAAACGCGGAAAACGATGTTTTGGCGACCATTTGGGCGCGGCGCAAGATCGCTGATCTGACGCGGCGCGATTTCACCGGTTTGGCAAAAAATCAGTTGGCGGAAGAACTGCAGCGGGCGATGACCGGTCTCGGTCTGGAATTCAGGATTCTGACGCCTTTTACGTCGTTCGTCGCGGTTGATGACCAGATCGTGACGGACGGATCAAATGCACCGAACCGTGTTGAAGTTCCCGTCGCCGCGCCCACTAACGGCAGCGACACTTTACCAAACGGAACAACTTTCTCGAGTTTGCTTAAAACGACGCCAAATGTTCGCCCTGAGCCGTTAAGTGGCGGTTTTCAGGTTGACGGAGCATCAGGCATCTCGGAAACTGTTGAAGTTACGGCCGACAATGTGAATTCGGATCTTTCCGACTCAAAACTGACCACCAATATCACATCTCGAACAATTGATTCATTGCCCAGAGGTCTGAGTTTGCAGTCTTTGCTCTCGACCGCCGGCGATGTTACACAAATTGCCGAACGGCGTTCGCAGATCGAGCAGGGTTTGATCTCATCAAACGGTCAGCGTTCGACTTCAAACGTCTTTACGGTTGACGGGTTTAGCGCAAACACGTCGGTTTCGTCGGATGAAACTTCCCTTTCCCGCAATCTCGGCGCGTTGCCCGGTCTGACGGCTTCAGGCGGCACCAACAGTCTTTCAATGATCGGTTCGACACAGGAAGCGACGGTTAAAACGATCGGTCCGGCAAAAGAACAGCGCACATCGGGCGCCACCGTGAATTTCACGTCCAGAAGCGGCAATAATTCCTATCGAGGCTCGGTTTTTGAGACTTTCGGCAGCGAAAAGTTAAACGCCAACGACTTTTTTGCTAATTCAAAAAATCTCGTTCGCCCGCCGTCGCGCCTTAATCAATTCGGCGGCACGCTTGGCGGATTTATCCGAAAAGACAAAGCCTGGTTTTTCGGCGGCTACGAAGGATTGCGGCTTCGCCAAGCAGGTTTTGGCGTGTCGGAAGTTCCTGACCTAAGCTCACGCCAAACGACTGCGCGTGAACTTCGCGCGATCTTTAATGCGTTTCCGCTTCCCAATGGGCAAGCAACTTCGTACAATTTGGCGGAATTTTCGGCGAGCTTTACAAATCCGGCGGCGCACGATATTTCCAGCGTTCGGATCGATCTGCAACCGATGAGCAAACTCCGTTTCGGGACGCGTTATAATTTTGCCGATTCAAATGCGAGTCTGCGCGCCGATCGTGACTTTTCGCTCAACACTCTCCGAAAATTCGATGTTCAAACCAATTCCCTTTCGGCCTGGACGGCTTTTACTCCAAGTTCGACGGTTGTCTTGGAGGCACGTGTAAATTTTACCCGAAACAAAGCCGCGCAGCAATTTTCGACCGACAACTTTGGCGGCGCAAATGTATCATCAACACTGTTTCAGACGCCTTTCGATTTTCTCAAATACGATTTGAACGGCAAAAACTCGGCGATCGCCGCCGGCGGCAGGAATGAAACGACCGTCAATCAATTTCAGGCGAGCGGCTCGCTTGTGTGGCTTCGTAACAATCACAATCTGAGTTTCGGCGCCGACTTTCGCCGGCTTTCGGCTGGCATCGGCGCTGCGCAGCGGGAACGAAGCGTTTTATTTGCCGGCGTCAATTTAAGCGGAACGGCTTCGCGCATCAACGAAATTTCCCGCATCTCGCTGACCGACGCGGCGATCAATAATTTTTCGGTTTACGCGCAGGACGAATGGCGCGTCACGCCGCGCCTGAATCTCAATCTCGGTCTGCGTTGGGACGCCGATTTTGCGCCGAAAGTCGATGTTTCGAATATTAATTTTCAAAATGCGTCGCGCCAAATGGCAAACCAGACGAAAAATTTCGCACCGCGGGCAAGCGTTGCGTGGGACGTTTTTGACAATGGCAAAGCCGTATTGCGCGGAGGCGGCGGTCTTTATTTTGATTACTCAAATGCGGCGGCAAGCGAAATTTTCGCTAATTCGTTTCCATTTGCAACCGGAAATTTTACGCGAAATTCTATTTTCAGCGCCGCGCCGACAAATTCTCTGAAACCGCTGCTTGTCTTTGCCGCCGATCTCAAAACGCCGCGCAGCTGGCACTTTTTCGCCCAATATCAGCAGGCACTATCCCACATATATTTGTTCACTGCCACCTACACGACTTCAGTCGGGCGACGGCTTTTTCTGACGCGGACATTTTTGAACGCTGACCCGCAATATAATTTTGTGCGGCTCACAAATAACGAGGCAAAGTCCGATTTTAATTCACTCGAACTGAGGTTTGACCGCCGCTTTTCAAAAGGTTTTTCGTACACTTTCCACTACACGTTATCAAAATCAACCGATAATTTTTCGCCCGATTCGCTGCGCGAAACCAACTTTGTTTCGACCGACCCGGCAAATGACCGCGGCGCGTCGGATTTTGACGCGCGGCATCAAATGAACCTTTACGCCGTTTATGAAATTCCGGCCGCTTTTGATTCGGGTTGGAAAAAGAGTCTGACAAAAGACTGGTCACTTTTGGCTTATGCCAATGCTCGTTCGGCGTTTCCGGTCAATGTCGGTTATTATCGCATCAACGATCTCGGCAAGGAATTTGCGCGCGCCGACCAGATCGGAAACGCGTCCGTTTATCTGACCGAAAATGGCATCAAACGATTGAATCCAAATGCTTTTTCGATTCCGGGCACAAACCGGCAAGGCACGTTTTCGCGCAACTCTTTGCGTGGTTTTGCGCTTTTCCAGCTCGATACAAGTCTGCAAAGACGTATTCGTTTCAATAACGAAATGCGTCTCGAACTCTCGATTAATGCCTTTAATTTATTGAACAACACGAATTTTGCGGATGTGAGCGGAAGTCTCGGAACGGTCGGTTCAAACGGAACTATTCAGCCGAACAGTTATTTCGGGCAAACAACTTCAACTTTCGGAAGCGGAAACTTCACACCATTTTACCTCTACGGCGGAGCACGTACGATTCAGCTTTCGGCGAAATTCGTTTTTTAAGAGTTCCAAGTTTCAAGTTCCAAGTTCCAAGTGAAATCAACCCAACTTGGAACCTGGAACCTGGATCCCGGAACTTATTGAAAGACACCTTCGCCAAGAAAATTTTCGCGCAGGTATTTTATCGTGTCGAGCAAGGTTTCCTGCGGATCGCGGGCGGAAAAACCTAATTCTTCGGCGGCCTTACTTGAGTCGAAATACCAAAAATATTCGCCCATTTCGACCTCGGACGCTTCAAAGGGCGCGCGCCTTTCGAAGGTTTTGTAAAGCGAGGAAATAAAATTTGAACCGGCGATGGCAACCGCTTTCGGAACCTTAAACATCGGCGCAGAAACGCCCGTTAATCGTTCGAGCCGCGCAAAAAATTCGGCAACCGCCCAATTGACCGCGCCGAGCAGGTATCTTTCGCCGTGCCTTCCTTTATCCAGAGCGTTAAGAAAAGCCGTCGCGGCGTCGCGTGCGTCATCAAAATTCAAACCGCCGGTCGGTGTGATCGGCAGTTTTTTCGCCATAAAATCAAGCACGACTTTGGTTGAACTCAAACGATCGTCGCCCTCGCCCAAAAGCAGCGACGGATTCAAGATCACAAGCCGCTCGCCCTTGTCCTGAAACGCCCGGAGCGCGGTTTTTTCCTGATAATATTTTGAAGCGTAATAAGCCCATTTCGTCAGAATTTCAACCGGCTGCGGATAAGTTTCGTCGGTGATTTCGCCGTCATCGGTGATCGCGCTCGTGCCGCTTGACGACGCGAGAATAAAATTTTTGACCTTGTTTTCCTTCGCCGCAAGCGCCAAAAGCCGTGTGCCTTCGACGTGCAACCGATTCATCTGCGCCGCGCCGTCGTAATCGAATGAAACCTTGCCCGCCAGATGATAGATCGCCTCGCAATTTTTGGTCGCCGCCGCCACATCTTCCTTATGCGTTACCGAACCCGCAAACGCCTCAACGCCCGCGTCAGTCATCCATTCGGGAACGCTCGAAGCCATCACACGCAGATTTTTCGCGCCCGAGTCAAGAAATTGATGAACCAGATGCGTTCCTAAAAATCCGGTTCCGCCCGTGATTAATATTTTCTTTTCAGATTTTGCCAATGCTTTTGTTTTTTTCGCTGCCATCGCTTGAATATCTTACATTATTTGCCGCCGCGGTAAAAACTGACGATCAGTTTTGAATTTAACAATCAATCGTCCATCACTTAAAAACTATTCAGTGCGATCAAATCTGACTTTGCACCGGCGTTCTTCGACATTGTTTGACTCAGAAATAACAAATTTTGGCGATAAATTAACTGACTGGAATTGTTGGGAAAAACTCTTAGTAATTTGCTATCATTGATTGTTTTTTAATGTCTGTAAGTAAATAAACTCTTATGAAAAAATTAATTTTTCTGCTCACTTTATTAACCATTCCTCTAAATTTCGCAGCCGCCCAAGACCTCAGATCGGAGCGCGTCCTGAATCTCGATATGTTGGAAAAAATTAAAAACGATATTCAGGAAAATTACTACGACCCGAGTTTTCACGGCATCAATATTGAAGAAAATTATATTAAAACCCGTGAGTTGATCAAAAAAGCCTCATCCTCCAGTGAAATGACCGATTTAATCGAGCGTTTTTGTCTTTTACTGGATGATTCCCACGTCGGTTTTATACCGCCGAGAAAAACCTTTAACGTTGATTACGGATGGATACTTCTTTTGGTCGACCACAAAGTTTTTGTGACCGAAATCAACGATGACAGTGATGCGTATAAAAAAGGGATTCGCGTTGGAGATCAGATTTATATGATCGAAGGTTTTATTCCCAACCGGCA
>JANLTD010000910.1:0-6773 GCA_031362765.1 Acidobacteriota bacterium
AAATGGGCGACCGTCTTTTAGTCGAAATTTCACGCGGTTGTTCGCAAGGTTGTCGTTTTTGGTGGGCTGGTTACAATTATTATCCGCCGCGTGTCGTTACGGCGAAAGATAATCTCGCAAAAGCGCGTGAATGGCGCGATAAGACTGACAAAATCGGTTTAGTTTCAACTGCTGTTTGCGATCATCCCGAAATTTCAACGATTTTAAGCGAACTGCGAAAAATGGATTATCGCATCACGGTTTCGAGTTTAAGACTTGACCAAATTTCCGACGAATTGCTCGATGCTTTGGTTGATTCAAATGACCAACAAATCGCCGTCGCGCCCGAAACCGGTTCGGATAGATTGCGCCGCGTTATCAATAAAAACTTAACAAATGACGAGATTGTTGACATTTGCGGTTCGGTTTTTGATCGCGGAATGCTGACGATAAAACTTTATATGATGGTTGGTTTGCCGACCGAAACGCAGGAAGATTTGGACGAAATGTTCGTTTTAGTCGAACGAATCAAAAACCGTATGCTCGAAGCCGGAAAAAAATTCGGACGCGCCGGAAAAATTATTCCATCATTAAACGGATTTGTGCCGAAACCGAACACGCCGCTGCAATGGGACGCAATTTGCGACGAAAAAGAATTGAAGCAGAAAATAAAATACGTCAGCAAAGGTTTGAGCAAAATTCCAAACGTCGAAGTTCGCTTTATGTCGGCGAAAATCGCGCACGAACAGGCATTATTTTCCTCAGGCGACCGCACAGTTTCAAGAGTTATCGAAGCTGCGGCACGAACCGGCGGAAATATCCGCGAAACTTTGCGCCAACTAAATTTCGACGACGATTTTCACATTTCGCGCAATCGCAGTTACGACGAATTTCTGCCTTGGTCAATCGTAGATTCAGGTTTGAGTTTTGAATTTTTACGCGAAGAACACGAAAAATCGCAAGCCGCGCTTTCTTCAAAACCGTGTCCGGCGGTTGAAAAATGCACGACCTGCGGCGTTTGCCCGACAACCTGGCTGGCTGATGCGCCGCAAAGTTTGATAAACATTCAGCCATTGAAAGTTCAACAAAATTTGGCTGTCGGGATTTAATTCGAAGGAAAATTACTGTTGGGTCAAAAATCCGCCCGGCGTCTCGGTATAGTCAAATTGATAATGATATATGTAAATTCCAAAAGGAAGCAATGGAATATCTTTTGTAAATGCGACGCGGGCTTGAAGTACAGTTTTTATTTGTTTTACCTCAACAAACGCATCTGAAGGAAGGTTGTTTGCCGCCACCGCGCTTTCGATCTTTTGTTTGACCGCTTCCGCCGCACTTTTGCCGGGAATTGCCAGACCTTGCAGAACGGCCTTGTGCATATCCTGTTTCAACATCTCGCCGCTGTAGGCAATCGGAAGAAATTGATAGCCGGCGTTTCCAATCAAAAACAAAACGACGACGACCGCCAATAATTTTGCGCCGGCACTGCCGCGCTCGGAAATTTTTGTTTCTATTACTTTTTTCATTTAATCTTTCTTCCTCGAAAATAGATTTATTTAAGAGTCTATTAACACTTGTTTCTTAAAACTTTTCGGAGAACTTTTTGAATTGACGATGCGGGAATATCGTGGTTTGAAATAATTACCGGCCTGCCGATTTCATTTAACAAGATCCATTGCAATGAATTACCGATATTTTTTTTGTCAAAAGAAAATGCCTGCACGACATCTTCGATTTCAATGTTTTGCGCGTCTGGCAATTCGCCAACGTTACGCATAACATCGTTTAACAAGTTTAATTCATTTGCATCTAAAATTACAAGTGCTTTTGAAAGTTCAGCGGCGAACAAAATTCCATAGCCGACTGCTTCGCCGTGTTTGAAGTATTTATAATCCGTAACTTTTTCGAGCGCATGGGCAAGCGTATGTCCGAAATTCAGGATTTTCCGTGATTCAGCGTCAGTTCTGTCGGCCGCTTCGCGTTCATCGTTCATCACTATTTCGGCTTTGAAAGCGACCTGCGCGGCGAGTAAGTTTTTTAGTCTTTCAAGAAAACTCTTGTCAGAAAGGAATTTCTTTAGATGTTTTGGTGAATAATTTTGTAAAAAGCCGGCTGTTTGAGCAAAAAGTTCACGGTTTGAAATGGCGCCGTGTTTGACGGCTTCGCAAAATCCCGCCGTCAATTCACGTGTCGGAAGCGTTTTCAGTGTTTCAATGTCAATCAAAACCCCGTTCGGTTGATGAAACGCGCCGATCAGATTTTTTCCGAAAACGGAATTCACGCCGGTTTTTCCGCCGACTGACGAATCAATCATCGCAAGCAGGGTTGTCGGAATCTGCAAAAAAGCGATGCCGCGCAAAAAAACTGATGCTGCAAATCCGGCCAAATCGCCGACAACTCCGCCGCCAAGCGCAACAATTGCGTCAGTTCGCGCCAATCTATTTTTACTGATAGTTTTCAATAGATTTTCGAGCGAACGAAGGTCTTTGTATCTTTCGCCGTCCTTCATCAAAAAAACGACAACTTCAAAGCCTTCTTTTTCAAGACTTTTGCTGACAATTTTGCCATAAAGCCGAAAGACCCTGGTGTTTGAAACGATCACGATTTTTGCAGTTTGTGTCGAAAGACAGTCCTTTGCCCACAAACCGCAACTATCTAATCCATGATGGCCAATTTGAATCTTGTATTGATGCGAAGTTTCGCGTAGTTTTACAGAAACGGATTTATCACTCATTTGATAAGAATTTTGAGGTTTCCCGCAAAAAAAAGCAAAACAAAAGCCGCAAGTAATAAAAAATCACTTGCGGCTTTGAACTTTAAAAATGTAAAGCAGGCTAAGCAACATGGAAGTGTACCGCGCCTGCCAATGCGTAATAACTGTCCTCACCCCAGCTACCACTAGAGACGGAGGTTCCACCAACCGTCTCGATTGGAATAAATATACCTCTTTTGCAACCCAATGCGCAAGGCAAAGAATCATTTTTTATGACTCGGTTGAAGAAACAAGATAATCGGATAATGTTTCAAGAATGACGGGCTCAAATCTTTCGTCGATCGCATCAATCATTTTTGTCCCGACATTTAGATCAGAAGAAATTGTAAACGCATTTTCGCGGTCTGCTTCCGATTTCCACTGCGCGTAAGCATAGAAACAACCATCACTTCCGCGATGCAGTCGCGAGCCGAGCGAATCGCAATTTTCAAGAAAATAGGCTGTCGCTTTTGCCCACGCCTGGATAAATTGTTGCTCTTTGCCGGATTTAATCCGCCAACGATAAAGTATTATGAACATAAAATAAAGTGAAAATGTGGAAAAGTGAAAATGTGAAAAAGTTGCCTATTATTCAAGGACTGAGAGGGCTTTCCTATAAAACTTTCCTTAAATGTCGCAGAGCGGCAATTTGAATTTAGGCAGTTGTTTTAAGGACTGCTCAAGTTAGAAAATTGTGTTTGTCGCGTCAGCGGCAACTGAAAAAGACAAATTCAATCGTCGCTACGGCACGAAAATCATAAGCTGATCTTCCCTAGCCTTGAGCAACAATCTTCCTAAATTCAATAATCACTACTCTTTATTTAAGGATTTTTTTATAGGAAAACCCTAAAGGACTGTTAACTTTTCCACATTTTCACATTTTCGCTTTCAGCCTAAACTCGTTTTGATGACTGCTGCCAGCCGATGCGCTTGAGATTCGATCTGCATTTGATCTTCGCCCTCGATCATCACACGGGCGAGATTTTCCGTCCCTGAATATCGAAGCAGAAGCCGCCCTTTGCCGTCAAGCTCGGTTTCGACTGATTTCGAAGCCTCGGCAATCTCAAAAACCCCTTCAAAAGGTAGTTTTTCGCGAACCTTGACGTTAACCAGAATCTGCGGATAGCGCGTAAAACCGTTCGTCATTTCCGACAAACTTTTGCCTTTTTCGTAGAGCGATTCAAGCAAAAAGAGCGTCGTCATCATTCCGTCGCCAACCAGACTCTTTCGCGGAATAATGATATGTCCCGATTGTTCGCCGCCCAGTGCCGAGCCGGTCTTCAAAAGTGCTTCCAAAACATATTTATCGCCGACCGATGCGCGCAAAAGTCTGATATTTCTTGAGCTTAACGCGATTTCCAAACCGATATTGCTCATTACTGTGGCAACCACTGTTTGATTATTCAATTGCCCGTGTTCGGCTAGAAACTGCGCCATGATCCAAAGCGCCGCGTCGCCGTCAACCAGATTTCCCTGCTCATCAACAAACAACGAACGGTCGGCATCGCCATCAAACGCGACTCCGAAATCGGCTTTTTCTTCCAAAACCTTCGCTCTTAACTTTTCCAAATGAAGCGAACCGCAATCTTTATTGATATTTTTCCCGTCCGGTGAGCAATTTATCGCGACGACCTGCGCTCCGAATTTTTCAAACAGACGCGGGGCAAGTTTTGACGCCGCGCCGTTGGCGCAATCAACGATCATCTTGAAATTTTCAAGCCGCAAATCCTTAAATTCTTCCGCTAAATATTCAAGATAAGCTGTTTGATATTCCGCTGATCTCGCCGAATCAACTTCTGATCCTCGACTTTCGACCTTTGATTCCCGACTCGCAAAAACATCTTTTTCGATCTCGCGTTCGGTCGCTTCATCAATTTTTTTGCCGGTCGGCGAAAAGATCTTGATGCCGTTGTCGTGAAATGGATTATGCGAAGCGCTGATCACAATTCCGGCATCAAATTCAAATTTCTTGGTTAGAAAAGCAACGCCCGGCGTGGTGATAATTTCTGCCGATTCGCAATGCGCGCCCTCGGCAACGACTCCGGTATGGAATGCTTTTTCAATCCACAATCCGGATTCGCGGGTGTCGCAGCCTGTGATAAATCGCGGTTCGCGCCCGAGTTTTGCGCGAAACTGCCGCGCCAAAGATCGTCCGACAGTTTCAATAGCTCTTACATCAAACGGAAATTCACCCGCCAAACCGCGCATTCCGTCTGTTCCAAAAAGTTTTTTCATAAATCCGTTAATCAAAATGACTAAAACATCCAAAATTCCTTTATACAATAAATCTTTTAAGCCAACAAACCTAACCTTCCATAATTTTTTTTTGTAGAAAGCATAATTTTGCCTAAATCATTTGACAACCTTTTACTTTTTAGGCGAATCTTTAAAAACGCAGATTTCCCAAAGTCTGTGAAGTGCAGCCCGACACCGCAAACAATTTGTCCGACATCGTCTTCACTTCTGGGGATTGTTTTATGAAAAGAAGTTTAATATTAATTTGCGCGATATTGATTACGGCTTCCACGAGTCTTTCACAGGAAGCAAAGCCTTCGACAACGCCTTCGCGGGTGCGAATTGTCGGTGCGACACCAACGCCGTCGAAAATTGTCGTCATCACGAGTAATTTGCCGCCGACGCCGACGCCAACTCCGACACCGAAACCCGTCGTGACGCCGTCGCAAACACCGATCATTGTCGGCGGATCAACCAATCCGAATCCGAATTACAACACAAGTCAAACTCTTTCTCTCGGACAGATCAAAAGCAGGCTTGAAGAAGCAAAGCGCGAAATGTCGGCGCGCCCGGTGACGATTTCGCTGACGGACGGCACTTTTACGACCAATATGGTGCGGATCGCGTTTTACGATTTTGACACCAAAAAGCTCGATTATATTGTGATGACCAAGGATTCGTTTCTGACCAAAAACGGCGCATTTCTTGTCACATCGGCGAAATCCAAGTCAATGAAGGTCTCGATCATCCGACCAAACGGCGTCAACACACCGATCGTTGTTTCGGATATGACCAACAAAATCCACCTGCCTTTGATGGTCCAATATCCGGTGGAACGCAACGGTACGTATTACGAAACCGCTTACTATATGTCAACGCATCCGGGGTTGGTGACGCCCGAGGTCGTCAGCGCCGGAAAACTTTATGTACGCAACACCATCGATATTGCGCGTGAAAAGCTCCGGCAGAAAGGAATTTTTATTTCATCGAAAGTGACCGATATTGCCGAACGTCTGAGCATTGTCGAACACGTTGACCATTTGCGTTTTCGCACCGAATATCATCCGAATATTTATAACGATATTTTCTCGCTTTACGCCTTGAATGAAGGTCAAACCTATCGTTATTCGGTCAGCACGGCCGGCGCGGGCGGAATGGTCCAGATGATTCCTTCGACCTATGTGATCGTTCGCTCGCGTTATAACAGCGCCGGTTTGATGCCTGATTTTGTTGAAGGAATGCGAAACCACGTCAATGCCGCGCAAGCGATGCTGCTCTATATGCAGATGACCTATAACGATCTTGTGGCAAATCCGACAATTTCGGCCGCGATTCAAAACGGAACCGCGACCGAACTCGAATTAATGTCGGCGGGTTATAATTCAAACCCTGCGAAACTTCCCGGTTATATCAAACGCGGCGGCGCCAACTGGCGAAATCTGATTCCGCGTGAAACGCAGGTCTATCTGCAAGTTAACGCGTCGATGGACAGATTTGTGCCAATCGTGCCGCGCAGTAAATAGAATTGCGCACAGTTTATCTTTCGGAAGGCGCAACGTGCGCCTTTTTCTTTTTGAAAATCGGTCTATTTTGACTAAATCGCGGCAAAGAGTTTGATAAAAATCACAGTAATTCTCGACATTTATTGTCATTTCACTTGCAATTTGCTCAATTAATGCTAATATTGTCAACTTGTTTATGAGATTTTTTTTCGCAAACAAAAAAAAACAAATCTTTGAGAGGATACAGATAAATGAATATTAAAATTATTGCAATTTCGGGCGTGACCGCTTTAGCGACGCTCATT
>JANLTD010000919.1:0-4924 GCA_031362765.1 Acidobacteriota bacterium
GCCGTCGCCGAAGGTGACGAACACTTTCGCGGCTTGTTCGACAACAGCTTCGCCGCGTCGGAAATCGGGTGTCAATTAACGTAGGGTTTCACCCTACGCTATGCAAGTTTGTCGCCTTTGGCGACTTTGCAATAGCCCTACGCATTACTGAAACAATTTCTCTTTGTTTTGCCGTTTGCCGTCAACTATGACAAAATAAAGTTTTTATCAAACACTACTATTTTAGAGAGGAAAAATATTAATAATGGCTGGAAGAAATAAAATTACGGTGGTCGGTGCGGGAAATGTCGGCGCGACCGCAGCGCATTGGATCGCATCGAAAGAATTAGCAGATGTTGTTCTGGTTGACATCGTCGAAGGTACGCCGCAAGGTAAATCGCTCGATCTCGCGCAAGCCGCGCCGATTGACGGTTTTGATGTCAAGCTCGTCGGCGCCAACAGTTATGAAGAAACGGCAAATTCCGACGTTGTCATCATCACCGCCGGTTTGCCCCGCAAGCCCGGAATGAGCCGCGATGATCTTTTAAAAACAAATTCGGACATCGTCGGCAACGTTACCGATCAGGTTGCCAAATATTCGCCGAATGCTTGCATCATCGTCGTTTCAAATCCGTTGGACGCAATGACTCAAGTCGCTTTCGTCCGTTCGGGTTTCCCGAAAAACCGCGTGATGGGAATGGCGGGCGTGCTCGATTCGGCGCGGATGCGGTGTTTTGTCGCCGAAGAATTAAATGTGTCGGTTGAAAACGTGACCTGTTTCGTGCTCGGCGGACACGGCGACACGATGGTTCCCTTGCCGCGTTATTCGACCGTCGCGGGCATTCCGATCACGGAGCTGATCCCGAAAGACCGGCTCGACGCGATCCTGACGCGCACGGCAAACGGCGGCGCGGAGATCGTCGGACTGCTCAAAACCGGCTCGGCATTTTACGCACCTTCTTTGGGCGCAGTTGAAATGGCGGAAGCGATCCTCAAAGACAAAAAGAAAATCCTGCCGTGCGCCGTCTATCTCGAAGGCGAATACGGCATCAGCGGTTTATTCGTCGGCGTTCCAGTCAAATTAGGCAAAAACGGTGTCGAACAGATCATCGAAATCAGCTTAACCAACGAAGAACGCGCCGCACTGCATAAATCAGCGGGCGCGGTGCAGGAGTTGATTGATGTTCTAGGAATTTAATGACAAAGCAAGATGCCCTCGTTTTCTTCGGCGATTATTTTGAATGGCAAAGTTCAAAAGCCGAAGAAAACATTGTGAATCATAAAATCACTTTTGCAGAAGCAACGAAAGTTTTCTTTTTCGGTGAAACTCAGTATTATGCGGATGATTTGCATTCTTTCGATGAACGAAGATTTTTCGCAGTTGGATACACGGTTGAGGGAAAATTGTTAGTCGTATGTTATACTGAATGAACTCGCTTTCATATTATTTCGGCGTGGAAAGCAAATTCGAGCGAGAGAAAAGATTATGAAGAAAAACGCGACGAATTCAAAGAATACGGTTTCTGAAACCGAAAAAGGTCTGAAACATTTACGGCTTGTCGGTGTTGGACGCGAATACATTGAACAGCGTTTAGTTGAAATGCAGACGAAGAAAGAAACTTCCGAAACTTCTTCATTGCAAACAAACGGAAGAAAAACAAAAAAGTAAAATTTATTAAAACTTCTGAAATTGCAAAGGAAAGTCTTTCGAGGCTTTCCTTTTTTGTGGAAAATCTGCTTAGTAACAGAAGTTAAATAAAGTGACCCACTTAATTTGGGATAGGTCAGAACCATCTGCGGTAGCGGATGGGTTTCGGCTGAATAAACAATGATTGTAAAACTTAACCCGCCCGCTACCGCAGGCGGTTCTGACCTAATCAAACACGGATTTAGTCGGTGAAACTGACGATATATTTGTAGCCCACGATGCAAATCGTGGGAATAAATGCCCAAATATTGACAAAGCCATTGAAAATGGCGGCATAAAATAGTATGTCGCGGTTTTCAACCGCTTGAAATAATCTTGTAACATATTCCCATAACTGGCGTTATGGGCTACAAATATAACGCCATCTTCGATGGCTTATCTCGAACTCACGTTAAGATCAAATTTGTAATCGTTTAGGTTTTTGGTTTTTGGTTTTTGAAAGAAATCGCAGATCGGCGATGAATTTCTCACCCATCCGCGTATTTTTCCGAAATCTTGATTCTATCGGGTTAAATTCGAATAAAACTAAAAACCAAAAACCAAAAACCTATTCAGATCAATTCCGGGCTTTCCTGAATTCCGGATTAAGTTGGATAGCTTTTTGAAAGTGTTTTTCGGCAAGTTCGTTCATCCCGACGTTTTGCAGCCGAAGTCCGAGGATCCAATGAAAAAGCGGATCTTCGGGAGTAAGTTGGTCGGCTTGTTTTTCATAAGCGGCGGCTTCCGGTTGTCCCAACGAGGCGGCGGCACCGGCGAGCAGATTATTAGTTAAAGGAAGATTCGGATTGCTTTTTAAGGCATCGCTCCAGGCTGAAATCGCTTCTTGTCGGCGTCCCAGTTGCCAGAGCGATTCACCTCTTTCCTCACGAGCGAGAATCATTTCAGGGGCTTCTGCCAAAGCCTGATCGAGGCTTGTCAGTGCTTGATCGTAACGCCCCAGACGGTTGAGCATCGCTCCGCGGTAATAATAGCTCAAGGCTTTTGGCTGCCCTTGCTGGTGATTTGCAGCGGTGTCAAGTAAATTGACGGCTTGCGCCGTGTTGCCGGACAGATACTCAATCCACGCGAGTTTCGGCAGGGCAGTGCTATTTGCGAATAGACCTAAATTCATAGCGGCTTGAAGGTGTTTTTTGCCGACAGCCATATTCTCACGATTCGCCCCACTGAGCCAGCGGACGGGATTTGTCCGCGCTAAGGCTAGTTCGTCGTGAATTTGGATTTTTTCGTATGCGCGAGTTCCGACCGATTCGTGATAGTGTACCCAACCGCTGTGGGCATTCAAGCCTATCCACGCGAAAGCGAAACTCAAAAAAATCCAGCCCGCGTTTCGAATCTTACCGGAAAACTTTAAGTTATAACGATAAAAAGAAAGGTCTTTGACCCGGAATAACTTAAAAGCTTTCAAAGCGAGAAATGTCGTCACGGTTGCAATCCCGAGCGCCATCAGCATCGGAACAAGCTGGTACACGTCCCAGACCGCTAAAAAGCTCGCTGCGAACACGAACGCACCCACGAATTCTTCAGTCCAGCTTAAAGAGTAGTTTTTCTTGAGCGGTTTTGGAACTCCGATTGCAGGCTTCCCAAAACCGAAATAGAGCGCGTCGTTCGGACAGACGCTGACACAATCCATACATTTCATACAACCCGGGTCAACGACCATCCCGTATTGTTTCACTTCGGCGTGGATCAGCACGTTTGAAGTGCAGGTTGCCGTGCAATGCCCGCATTGATTACAGGCATCGGTAACGCGAATCTTCCCGGGCGCGACCTTATCGGCGAGACTGAAAAAGCCGCCGTATGGGCAGGCGTAGGTGCAGAAACCTTTCTGTCCCAGAAAATAGACGGTCATAAATCCGCAGATGAAAAGAAAAGGAATGGCGACCGCGACGGGCGGAAAAGTTGCCCAAAATTCGGTCGTCACCAGATGGTTGGTGAACTGCGGTATCACCGGTTCGTTCTTCGGAGCGGCGAAAAATCGGTAAGCGGTCGGAAAAACGAACATGTACAAAGCGACGATCAGCGGCACGAAGACCAACAACCGGGAGCGAAAAGCACGCGGCGTGAGTCCGCATTTTTTTAGCAGCCAGCCGCAGAAATCCTGGAGAGCAAGAATATGACAGCCCCAACCGCAGACAAAACGTCCGAAAATGAGCGTTGCCAGAATCGCCAGTGTAAAGAAAATGAATCCGGCATTAACCGCACCGTTTTGGAGCGTGTACATTGCTTCGGAAGGCTCGACCGGCGAAATCGTTCGTCCCATGATCCACCACTGGATGATGTGCGCGATGATCAAAATGTTAACCGTGAAGAGCGCGAGGGCGCGCCATCGACTCGTCTTCGAGTTACGGATACCGCTTTCCTGAGACGCGGAATTTTTTAAAACCGGAAGCTCGATCGACCGCTTTTTCTTTGTTTTTTGGTTTTCACAACCACTTTTCATAATCAGATTCTGTGTTTTGGATTCTTATAAAATATGATTTGGGATGTAATGCGCCAGTTAAAAGTTAGAAACTTACATTGGTTATTTTTCATCGTTGAAAGCGATGAAAACAGAAGTTCTTTTTCTAACCTTTGACTGCCGCATTACTTTGAGATGCTTTATTGCTTATCATTGGCTATTAATAAATTATTATAATTGGACAAATATGTCCATACTTTGGATAACGGTAAATTGATCGGGTATTTGGTGTTTGGTTTCTGTAAAGAAAGAGCCGGCTGGCGGTGCATTTGCCACCAAAACACTTTTTGTTCGGGTGCCTGATCGGAGACATTCGTTTTTATTCAAGCAATAACCAAATTCCAATACCAAAGTTTCGCGTTCCAATTAATAAAAGTTTATTATACCCGACTTGATTAATGTATCTAAAATAGTGTATAAACTAAATTTAAATCCTACGAAATCGAATAAAAATACAGTCAATCAATTTTTAAGGCCCTCGTGGCTGGGAACAGAAATCTATGTTGAAAAAAAATCTTATCGCGGTGCTCTTGTTGTTTTTGCTCATAAGCAACGGCTCGGGGCAATTATTAATCGGAAGCAACCAAAGCGTTTCGGACGACACAACCGGAACCCTTGAGAAAATGATCGTGGCTAGCGGCAGTGTCGCGATGGATGTCAATTTGAACCAGCTCAATGGAACACGAAATGGCGCAAAAACGGGCGAATTACGTTTTGACGCCGAACCCAATTCTTTTTTTACATTCCTTGTTTTTAACAACGAATTGCGCGGCCCATTG
>JANLTD010000925.1:0-2505 GCA_031362765.1 Acidobacteriota bacterium
GAAATTTTCGTTTTGAAAATCATTCTGCCCTTGAAAAGGCTTAATTTCTTTTTGCAAGAACAAAAATGACATCGCCGTCAACAGAATTCCGCCGCAAAATCCGATAATCGCCAGGCTGGCAACTACTCCGCCCGGAACTTCGGTAATGGCGGCTAATGGAACGAATATGAATGTTATCAGCAAAAACCAGATGAGCGATATTTTCAAACCGAAATTACGCGTCAGCCATTTATTGTTTTTGTGCAAATCGGCAAGTTGGGGAAGAAACCCGCCGTTTTCAAGAACTTCGGCAATCAGACCGAGCGGAAATCCGCAACGCGAACAAAATTTTATTTCCTCCGAAATCTGTTGTTGACCACAGCGCGGACAGTGCATTTTTTTCTCCAATTGTCGAAAAATCAGTAAGACTCAAGCCTTAACGAATTTTTGCACGAATAAGTTCGTAATGCAATGGTTTATTTAACTAAACGCGAGGGAGCTTTTCATCGGAAAACATCAGAAAAACCGCAAATGCCCGACCTTGAAAATGTTCGGCGCGGGCGATCGTTTCAAGCAGAACTCCGAAAATTGATCTAAGTTTTTGGGGCGCGGGCATTTCGCGCCGCAAATCTTCATCGGAATTAAAAAACGCAAATCCTTTTTTTCGCGTTTCTTCGACTTCGCCGAGATATTCTAAAATCAGATCACCGGTTGAAAGTTGTTCGGGCAGAGTCCATTCAAACGGATCGTCCCACAGACGCGTCATAATTCCGCCAAAGGTTTGTTCAATCGCCGCCGCCGAACGCAAAGTATATTCACCGCACGAATTGACGGGAAAAAGCGCGTCCGTAAGGCGCGGTTGCCAATATAGTTTGTCGTTTGGCGCAAGTTTAATTAATTCAACCGAGCGCCTGTGAATCTGCAGAAATTGATTTTCAAAGGTTTCGATTAATTTTTTCATAAAAAGAACGGTGAATTGAAAATAATAGTACTGAGTTTCCCGATAAATTGCCACTTGCTTCAGCCATTAGTATCTACACATCTTTGAAAATCAATGCGCCTTTGCGGCTCTGCCGCTCGATAGTGCGGAATGGCTCTGCCTTTCCGGCAAGTTTTCCCGGATTTTCTGCGGCTGCGCCGCCCAATTCGAGGCACAGCGTCGCCTGTTTGAGAAACTATTTCGGCGAGGCAGAGCCATCGCCGCACATCGGGCGGCACAGCCGCGAAAAACAAGTCTTTCAACGTGTGTAAATACTAATGGCAACATTTGGAGGCAATTGATAAAACACTTCTTTTCGACAAATTAAAAAGAGAACGACAAGGTTTTAACCTGCCGTTCTCTTTTTGTCATTGTATTAATAATTTTAAATCCCTGATTTAGAATTTGAAATCGTCAAAATCTATTTCCCTTTAAATCGGCGTTCCTCTTCGTAAATGCCCAAACCGTAATTTTTCCCATTATAGTTCAAACCATTTTGGAGTTTGCCTTTAACACCGATTTCAGTGCCTTTTGACGGCACGCTTTTTTCGGTGTAAACCCAAATTGACCCTGTTCCGTCGTCAATTTTATACACACCGCCGCGAATATTCGTGAACGGAATATTTACTCCGTAGGCATCGCGCACAATTCCCGCAACGACGACATCCTTGTTTTGATATTTTGATGGATTCGCCTCAATATCCGCGATACTTTTTCGTTCCGGACACGCCGCCGTCAATAATCCGACCGTCAACATCAAACCGACCAAAAACATAACTGTTTTCTTCTTCATTATTTTTTCCTCGCTGCCCTAAGATAAAACTCCGGGAGAGTTGTTTTTTCAGTCATAAAGATTCATTTTCGGCGTCAAAGTTTGCCAATTTTTTAAAATTTTGCGATGCTTTGGTTGTTCTTTTTCCACACAGCTTCCGAAACAGGTAAAACATGACGAATGCGGAAACCAAAACTTTGCGTGAAAAGTTTACGTTCACATCAAGCCTCGCGGCGGATATTTGGTCTCCGAAACCAAATTCGAAGGCATATGAATGGTGGTATTTCGATGCCATCAGCGATGATGGCCGCGATGCCTTAGTTGTTATCTTTTTGGATAATTTTATATTTTCGCCGCGATACAACCGGAGAACAGGAGAAAATGCCGACAATATTGATGTTTCGGCAACTAACGGCGAATTAAATCCGCAATCCGCGATCCGCAATCTGCAATCAAATGTTCCGGCCGTTGCTTTTACTTATTACCGGGATGGAAAGGTCGTTTATCGTGCGATCAATGAATTTGACGCTCATGAATTTTCGGCCTCGGAAACCGAACCTTCGTGCAAGATCGGCGAGAATTTTTTTCGATTTGAGTCTTTGCCATACGGAACCGGTTATTTTATCTCGATCAAAGCAAACCTGAAAAAAGGTCTTTGCCTTGAAGCCCAACTCGAATGGGTTTCGATCGAAAGCGATTTTTCTCCCGGCAAAACCATCAATCCAAATGACGCGCACGTTTGGAATTTAGCCGTTTCGCGGGCAGATGTTTCGGG
>JANLTD010000948.1:0-3411 GCA_031362765.1 Acidobacteriota bacterium
ACGGAATCTATATCGGTTGGGTTTCCGACGAAAAAGAATGGGAAGAGGCGATGAAGATCGCGCTTATGGATGAAGATTATCTGGTGCAGGAACGCGTCGAAACTTCGAAAGAATTGTTTCCGATGCTCTTTGGCGAAGAAGGGAAATTCGAGTTTTTAGAACAGCTCGTTGATCTTGACCCTTTACTTTATTTCGGCAAGGTCGGTTCGGCGTTCACGCGTCTTTCAACTTCGGAACTCGCCAATGTTTCATCGGGCGGCGGAATGGTGCCGACCTTTATAATCAAGGAGAAATAGTTATGAAACGACTTTTTTGGGTGATTGTGTTATCGGGTTTTGTTTTTGGCGGCGCGAATTTAGCAATTGCGCAGAGCCGCGCAAAATTGTTTTCTTTCAAAGAAACCCCGACCGCCAAAACTGATAAATCTTCGCTCGCTTCCGTTCGTGAAAGCGAAATCGCGTTTGATTCATTGAGTTTGAGCCAAGCCGAAACGCTCGAAATTCCGCTTTTTGACGGTAAAACCTATTTGGCGAAACATTTTCAAACCGAAACGCGCGCTCGCGGCGATTACACATGGCGCGGACGCATTTCGCAAGGCAAATTTGAAGGCGACGTGATTCTGACGTTCAAAAAGGGGTATGTCGCAGGTTTGATCTACGCGCCGACCAATCAAGTTTATGAGATCATCCCGAAAGGCGAAAAGCAGATCTTGATCGAACTCAACCAATCACTTTTCCCTGAATGCGCCGGCGCAGCCAAAGGGGACGAATCAAATACGAAAACCCAAGCGATTGCAACTACCGATTCGGGCGACCGGATTGATGTTCTGGTGCTTTACACAACGCCCGTCAAAACCTCGCTCGGCGGCGACGCGCAGGCGCAGGCCTTTGCGCAATCAGCGATTGATACAACCAATACAACTTACATCAACAGCAAAATTCGTCAGCGTGTGCGGCTTGTCAATGCCTCTGAAACAGCGATCGCCGAAACGGGAAGTCTCGGGACCGAATTGCCGGTCGTTCGATCTGATGGGGCGGTTGCCGCTCTGCGCGACCAATACAAAGCCGATCTGGTGGCGATGATCTCAAATTCATCCGACAATTGCGGCATCGGATATCTGATGGGATCGGCAAACCCCTTGAACGGTTTTACCGTCACTTCGCGGACTTGCGCCGTCGGAAACTTAAGCTTCCCGCACGAACTCGGTCATAATGTCGGAAGCCAACACAATCCCGAAAACGGTTCGAATCCGACCTATCCATACGGTTTCGGGCATTACGTCAACGGCGTTTTCCGAACCGTGATGTCGTATGTTGACCCATGCACTTCGGGCTGTACGCGCCGGCCGTATTTTTCAAATCCCGAAGTGCTTTTCAGCGGCTTTCCGACCGGGATAGACAACGCTCGTGATAATGCGCGTTCAATCAACAACACGGCCGACACGATCGCCAATTACCGATACAGCGGCTCAAATTTGTTGATGACGAATTTCAACGGCGGCGAAGCATTGCCGCGCCTAATTTCACGTGCCTTAACGTGGTCGTCGGATAACATAACGGGAAACGTCCGCATTGAAGTTTCCCGCGACGAAAGCACCAACTGGGAAACCCTGATCGCCAGCACGCCAAACGACGGCGCAGAAAACGTTACGGTTTACGGCAGATCAACACGCCGCGCCAGATTGCGGGTTGTCAGCATTAATAATCCGACTGTCAGCGATTCGAGCGTTAGAAATATTGCGATCCGGTAAATTAAGCATTGTGATAAAATTAGGTTTCGAATGGCAGATATTTTTGATGAATTTCAAAATTTGATCGGGTGAATCAATGAAAAACAAATTGATTATTCGGTTTGCGGTGTTTGGGCGATGGCAATTCATGGTGCACCGCGCGCAACAGTTGATATTGACCTACTTCTTATGAACGAAGACCTCTCGAATGTTTGGGGCATTGCCGAAGAATTAGGGCATTCGATTGAAGGTTTGCCGCTTTCTTTTGACGACGGAGTTATTGAGATTCGCCGCATTTCCAAAATTGACAAGGAGTCTAAAACACGATTTACAATTGATTTTCTACACGTCACCGAGGGTTTGAAAAAGGGTCTGGGAAACGCGGGAAAACTTTGATTGGGAAGACGACAAAGTCTGGACGGTTTCACGCGAAGGATTGATTTTTATGAAGCAACTGAGCGGACTACATGAAGATCTTGGCGATATCGAAGGTTTAATGGAGTTGGAAAATTAAGGTTGATTATGTCGCCGAAAGCCGTAAAAGGTCGTTTGAAATTGGTGTCGCAACTCTGGCGTTTGAGTATTTCTTTAGGAAAAGCCAAAAAAGAAACGGACAAACGACGAAAAAATAACGACATTTCGTGTAATTCCGATCAAGAAACTTAATTATTCGAGCGAAAACTTTCCCTGAATGACAACCGAATTCTCGCTGTCGTTGACGAAAACTAAAACATAATTTTCTTTGACGAGGGTTTGATTTGTTTCGGCGGACTTCGCACCGCTGAAACTGAATATTTTGTAAGTGTCATCAGGAAAATGTTCGTCATAAGATTTTTGCAAATAAACAAAACCGTCAATTTTTTCGCCTTCCAAAACCTTGACTTTGCCGACGATCTTGGCGGTTTCGTCCGTCACTTCAAAGGAGAGCGAGTAACTAGAATCTGGTTCGATTTCGATGCGCTCGTTCATTATCTCGGTTTTGGCTGTCGGAGTTGGAGTATTAGTGTTGGTATTGATATTGGCGTTTGCCGGGTTCGCGTTTGTGTTGGAAAGATTCGCGTTTGAATTTTGATTTGCGTTTGCCTTGCGAGTCGCGGTCGGTGCGGGCGTTTTCGGTTTGTTTGTGTTTTGTGCAGCCTGCGGTTTGGTTGAATTCGTCAGCAAATAAACGCCGAAGATTGACGCGGGAATCGCTATAAGCGCAATGATCAGCGCGATCCATTTGAAGTTTGATGATTGGTTCGGCGGTTTTTCGATTGCGGTTTGCGTGACGACCGAATCATTCATGAAAACGGTCTCTACGGGGTTCTCGACGGCAGTTTGCTTGGCAGAATCTTTAATTAAACCGGTTTGTGCGTCGCTTTTCGGCTGAAAAAGACGTTCTCCGCAATTTGTACAAAAGATCAGATCGTCGTCAACTTCATTTTGGCAATTTTGGCAGATCATAAATAAACAAAATTGATGAGTTGAAAAAGGTTAAAAGTGAAAAAGGTTAAAAGTGAAAAAGTGAAAAAGTTGGCTTCTTGAGATTGAACATTTTTCGCTAACGCACATTATTTCTTATAGTTACTGAAATCATTAATCAACATTCAACTAAACTTTTTCCCTTTTAACCTTTTTCCCTTTTTCCCTTTTTCCCTAAAACACAGATTGACCTCTTCAATTACAAATAACTCTCTTGA
>JANLTD010000965.1:0-2089 GCA_031362765.1 Acidobacteriota bacterium
CGGGTTGAATCGTTATCAAAGACCTATGGTTTCGGCGAAACGCCTTCACCATAGGCTATAATGTTTGTCGCCTTTGGCGACCGGAAAAGAAAGAAAGAATGTCATAAGAGCCAATAAATATCGAGCTTTCAAAGATGTGTAGATACTAATGGCTAAAGACGCGTGGCAGTTGATTATAACTTAGGCACGAATTATTTAAAGTATCAAAAATTATGAAAGGTGTTGTCTTAGCAGGCGGACTCGGCTCAAGGCTTTTTCCGCTGACAAAAATTACGAACAAACATTTACTTCCGGTTTATGATAAGCCGATGATCTATTATCCGATCCAGACGCTGATCAATGCGGGAATTGACGATATAATGATCGTCACCGGCGGAAATTATGCCGGACATTTTCTCCAATTACTCGGCAATGGCAAAGATTTCGGCTTAAAGCATCTGAATTACACTTATCAGGAGGGTGAAGGCGGCATTGCCGACGCGCTCTCGCTGGTCAAACATTTTGCTGATGACGAACCGGTTTGCGTCGTTTTAGGCGACAATGTTATCGAAGGAAATATCCGTGCCGCCGCCGAAGATTATCGCAATCAGGGCGGCGGCGCAAAGATCTTGCTCAAACAGGTTCAAGATCCGCAGCGTTTCGGCGTTCCCGAACTTGACGGCGAGCGCGTTTTGCAAATCGAAGAAAAACCAAAAAATCCGAAATCTGATCTGGCCGTGATCGGTATTTATTTTTTCGACAACACGGTTTTTGACGTTATCAAAACGCTCAAACCATCGGAGCGCGGCGAACTCGAAATTACCGATGTCAATAATCATTTCATCAACCAGGGCACGATGACCTGGGCAGAGCTCGAAGGCTGGTGGACAGACGCGGGAACTTTTGAAAGTTTGCTCTACGCATCAAATCTCGTCGCGAAAACGGGCGCGAATAATCTGGAATTGAGCGCGGCGAAATAAGAATTTGCCCACGCGCATACACGAAACATCATTACTGAGCGGTCTAAAATTGACAGGGCTTTGAAAACTAAGAATTTTGCCTACGAAAAAAACGAAAAAAAAGCATTTCTGGCAGTAATGCCCCAGTAAAAAGTTACAGATAAAATCTGTGCTCAAAGAGCGGGCGTAAAACACAATGGCATTAAGTTAAGGAAAAAACGTAAAACAGACTGTTAGTCTGTTTCCCCGCTTTTCCTTTATTTAACAGATAGTTAGCCACGCGATATTTTGACAGGCTAACAGCCTGTCTTACAATTTATGCCGAATTTTAGCTTAACTTAAAGCCATTGGCGTAAAACAACCCTTCCTAACCTGTAATTGGTTTTATCAGGTCTTTTTCACCTTTGGTTTGAGAAACGATGAAAGATTATCAATCAATTCACAGTAAATTTGAGGTCTGGAAGGGTTGTTTTACGCCCGCTTTTGTCAAAATATGAATTCCTAACTTATCACTGAGGCATTACTTTTGCCAAATCTTTGTTCTTGTTTTCGTGCCTTCCGTGTCATTCGTAGTCAAAATTCTTAAAATATTTGATAATGTTCAAGTAAACAAAAACTATGGCGCTCAGTAATGACGAAATATACGAAAAATAAAACTGAAATGTTTTTGTGTATTTAGTGTGTTTCGTGGGCAAAACAGTCTTATTGGTCATAAAGCGCAAGACCTAAACCGAACTTTGCAGCAGCTCTTCGTAGAGCCATCGACTCTGCGTTTGAGCTGGAATCTCCATATGCGTCGAGCGTTTCGTCTTCTTGTCCGGTCGCTTCGCGATACACAATACCTTCCAAAGAGGGAATCGAAAGCCGGATCGTCAGGATAAGTTTTCCGCCGATCGAATCGATCGAGCGAATTTCATAGCACCAGCCCGGTGCGTAATGGTCGAGATATTTGACCGCATCGTGCCATGCCAGATAAAGAATTTCTTTACCGCCTTGCCGACGTTTGCGTAAGTGTTTTTGGGCAAGCGGTTTCGACAGATCTTTAACGATCTCGCGGATCGAGCGAGGTTCTTGTTTTGCTTCGATGGTTTGATTTTCCGCTTGTTCAAGTTCGGTGATAGCTTGTGTTGCCATTTTTAATAACTCCTTAT
>JANLTD010001009.1:0-4419 GCA_031362765.1 Acidobacteriota bacterium
CTGCAGACGCACACCGATGCCTGCGGTCGCTCCGTCTGCTCCCACTGTGTTCTGGATACGCCCGCCTGTGCAGGTCGGCGTGGCTAGGCTGCAGGCGCCACCGTCGCCTGTGACCGTGAAACTGCCCGTTGTGTTTAGCAGTGAAATCCCGTTTGCTGCGCCGTTTGATGAAATGCTCGTGAACGAAAGTGTGCCGCCTGTGCCGGACAACGAAACTGCTGTTCCGGTCGTGGTCGTAACTTTTAGTTCACTTGTGGTTACGCCCGACACCGCACCGCCGGAAATGCCTGTCAAATTTGTCAAAGTAACCGAAAATCCTCTCAGCGTCGTATTTGCAACAAGCGTCATCGTGCTTGTCAAATTTGTTACCGTGCCGTTCGCGCTGTTCATCACGGGCAATGCCGGATTGCTGAATGAAGGAACTGTTACACCTGCGATTGTTGCAAGCGTTGCGGTTGCATCTTGTCCGATAAGTTTCTGCCCCGAAAGCAGAGTGATGCCGCCCGTATAAGGATTCGCGCTTTCAAATAGAAAGATATTATCGGTCGCATCGTCCGCCGCGCCCGCGTTGAAATTTACCAGAGAGTTAAACGGTGCGCCCAAACGCCCGTCGCCGTTCACTCCGGCATTTGCGTTGACGAACCAGATCATTCCCGAAACGTTGATCGTCACGGTCGCCGTGCTGGTGAAACCCGAACCGTTCGCCAATATGTATGTAAATGTTGTCGTGCCTTCAAAACCCACATTCGGCGTAAAATCAAACGCGCCCGTTGTCGTGTTGAGCGAAAGCAAGCCTTGCAATCCGGCTTGATTGACGCTCTGCACCGTCAATGTGCCGCCGCCCGGATTTATGTCGTTGGCAAACACGCTGCTTGCCGCCGGAACGCTGATGCCGACATTCCCGATTGACGAAAAACTGTCGTTGACCGCAATCGGCGAAGCGACGACCGAGCCGCCGACCAACGTCGTGTTCGCGTCAAGCGTTTCGTTCAATTGCATGGCAAGCGCATCGTTGCCCGCGCCCGCCGACGCCGTGTTGTTGATCGTTACGGTGTATTCGAGCGTATCGCCCGGATCGGCTCTGCCGTCGCCGTCAACGTCCGTCGTGATTGCGTCCACGTTGGTTGCCGTAATGGTCGGCACCAGCATTGCCGCTTGCGGATTATTTTCGGCGTTTGAAACAATCCCATATTTTACGGCTGATAAAACGACGAGCGAGAGAATAAATGCAAAGACGACAATATCGCGCAAACGGAACAATTTCGGTAACATAATATCTCCTGACAGTTTGGTTGGTTAAACTTTAAGTTCGGGAACAATAAAATAAGTGCGGTAATTATAGTTTGAATCGGCATTCTGAGTCAATCAAAAGTTTTTCTGAAAGGTAATGCCTCAGGAAAAAGTTAGATCTGCCCACGAATCACACGAAAAGCACGAAAACAAATCAATTTTGTTTTTTTTAGTTTGTGCGCGTGTGTGCGCGTGGGCAATAAATCTTTCTTTAACTTTTTACTGATACCATTTACTGTTAAAAACTATGCAATAGAGAGTCCAACAAACTTCAGTTTGTTGATTGTTGAGGCATTCAACAAATTGACGTTTGTTGGACTTCCCAGCACAAAGTTTCTTGATGCTAATGCACGGTTTTTAGCGGTAAAGCGTATGACGCATTACTTTGAAAGGTAATGCGTCACTGAAAAGTTACAAATAACAATGCCTTCGCCAAAAAGATATTTGAAAAATTGCGATGCGAGATCAGGGCTCTTGCAAAGTCAGAAGAAGCGGGCGAGAGAACTGGCGGCTTTCCTGATTTGTTAATGGCGTTATCAGTTATTAGAAAATTCAGCCAAAATTTGTCACATTGCGCGTCTCAAAATTTGACAAATGTCGGCAAAGAAAACAAAAGATTAAATTTAGTTTGCACAAAAACATTCTATTTTACCAAAAAATTTGCATAAATCAGCACATTTCCGGTTTTGGCACGGCGATTGTAATGCGATCTGGAAGACCGGGATTTTTGGCAGGCCGGAGTTTTTCTAAACTTTCAATTAACAAAGTGATGTGAAAACTGATGATTGCCCTGAAATTCTGACAACAAAAATATTTTGGAGATTAAACATTATGAACCTTCTTAAATTCAAACTAACCTCAATTCTTTTTGCCTTTGCTTTGATCTTTGTTGCCGGAATCAATTCTCCGGCGCAAAAAAATAATTCACAGCCGCGCGGTCTCGTACGCGGACAGGCGGCCATCGAAAGATTAAGCGGACAGTTCGCCGAAGTTGCTTTTAAATATGGAAAAAGTGAACAGGAACTGCGAAAACTTCTGACCGAAGATTCGACGCTTTGGATTGATAACGACGGAAATCTACTATACATCGATGATGAAACTCCGATTGATACATCGGCTTTCGGCGGCAATACCGACCAATCACCGCAAGTTGCGCCGTTTCCATACACTCAAACATTTCTACTGCATAGCCGTCCCGGTTCCAATCGCGTGATCTATCTTGATTTCAACGGTCACGTTACTTCGGGCACGGGATGGAACAACAGCTATACGGCCGGTGCGCCGATCAATTCCGAGCCGTTCAGTCTGGATGCTGACACGGCTAATTTCAGCCAGGCCGAACAGGATATGATTCAGTGGGTTTGGCAGCGTGTCGCCGAAGATTACGCCCCCTTTGATGTTGATGTAACGACGCAAGATCCCGGAGATGCGGCGATCAACCGCAGCAGTTCAAGCGATTTGATTTACGGCACGCGCGCCGTTCTCAGCCCGACCAATTTTACCGGAAGCAGCATCGGCGGCATCGCGTATGTCGGCGTTTACAATTACGTCGGCAATTTCTACCAACCTGCTTTTGTGATGACTTCGGGCTTAAACAGCAGCGATACTTCACAAAGAGCAAAATTTTTCGCCGAAGCGGTTTCGCACGAAGTCGGTCATAATCTGGGACTCAACCATGATGGTGTCATTAACGGTGCTTCGTATTACACGGGGCATGGCGATTGGGCGCCGATTATGGGCGTTGGTTATTACGAAGCTGTTACTCAATGGAGCAAGGGCGAATATCCCAATGCAAATAATACGCAGGACGATTTAGCGATCATTCAGACATATGGTCTCGCCTTGATAGCCGATGACCACGGAAATTCAACCGCTGATCCGACGGTTTTGAACGGCAATTCAATCAGCGCGTTGGGACTTATTACAACCAGAGCGGATATTGATGTTTTTCAATTTTCAACCGGCGCGGGCAATGTTGTGATCAACGTAAATCCGGCGCCACTGGAGCCGAATCTGGACATTCTGGCACGGATTCTCGATGCTCAGGGCAATGTTGTCGCGACAAGCAATCCGACGACGGTTTCGCCGTCCGGTTTAGCCGCCAACTTCAATTTAACGCTCGCCGCCGGAACTTATTTTCTGACGGTGGAAGGCACCGGTGCCGGCGATTTAATCACGGGTTACTCGGACTATGCCAGTTTGGGACAATATTCGGTGACGGGAACGCTGGTCGCGACGAACGGACAAACTCCGGTCGCAGTCATCAATGCCGCAACCGTTTCGGGAACAGTTCCTTTGGTCGTTAATTTCACAGGCGCAAATTCAACGGACACAGACGGCACGATTGTCAGCTACAGCTGGAATTTCGGCGACGGCACAAGTTCGCCCGAAACAAATCCGTCACATACGTATAGCTCGACGGGCAGTTTTACGGCGGTTCTGACCGTTACCGATAATAGCGGTTTGAGTGATACGGACAGCGTCGTGATTACCGTCAACGCGCCGGCAAACCAATTACCGGTGGCCGTAGTCAATGCCTCGCCGACTTCGGGCAACGGACCTTTGACGGTCAGTTTTTCGAGCGCGGGCTCGAATGATCCTGACGGAACGATCACGAATTATGCGTGGACGTTCGGCGATGGTGGCTCATCGTCGTCAGCCAATCCGACCTATACTTACAACACTGTCGGGACATATACGGCGCGTTTGACCGTGACCGACAACAGCGGCGCGACAAGTTTTGCGACCATTACGATCATCGTTCAGCAAGACCCGAACAGAGTTATTTTCGTTCAGAATATAACAATGTCACTGGTGACAAGCTCGCGCGGAACATCAGCGCAAACCGTTGTGACGATCTATGACCGAAGCGGCGCGCCGCGTGCCAACGCACAGGTTTCAGGAGCTTGGTCAGGATTGACAAGAGGAAATGTCAGCGGCACGACCAACGCGAACGGACAGGTTGTCTTTACTTCCGCTGTCACCAAGAAACGCGGAACCTTTACCTTTACAGTCAGCGGCGTTTCTGCTTCGGGTTATGTTTATAACTCGGGCTTTAATGTCGGGACAAGTGCTTCGATTACTTATTAATCAGGCAAAATAAGCTGAAATAAAGAGCAATCATCACGG
>JANLTD010001048.1:0-6483 GCA_031362765.1 Acidobacteriota bacterium
GTCGGTCGCTTGATTAATGGTCTGGCAAATTCTTTAAGACGAAAATTGGCTGACCACTGACCACTGACCACCGACCACTGAATTTATGAAACGTCGTGTAGTAATAACAGGACTTGGATTGGTGACGCCGAACGGCAATGATGTGCCGACGACCTGGGCATCGCTCAAACGCGGTGAAAGCGGGGCTGACCAGATCCAAAAGTTCGACACCGATAAGTTTGACGTTAAGTTTGCGTGCGAAGTCAAAAATTTTAACGCCGAAGATTATCTCGAAAGAAAAGAAGCTCGGCGGATGGGCGCATTCACCCACTTTGCGATCGTTGCAGCGGACGAAGCCGTCAAAGACAGCGGTTTGGTGATTGACGATTCAAACTCCGAAATGGTCGGAACTTATATCAGCTCCGGCATTGGTGATTTTTGGGCGATCGAACGCGAACACGAAAAATTACTCAAATCCGGGCCGGGCAGAGTTTCCCCGTTTTTTATCGTTTCGGCGATCGTTAATCTGGCTTCGGGAAACGTCTCGATCCGGCATGGCGCAAAAGGACCGAATTCGGCGACCGCGACGGCTTGTTCGGCGGGTGCCCACGCCATCGGCGACAGTTTTCGCATAATTGAACGCGGCGATGCCGATGCGATGATTTGCGGCGGTGCCGAAAGTGCGATCACGCCGATGTCGGTTGCCGGATTTGCTTCAATGCGGGCGCTTTCGACACGTAATGACGATCCGAAACACGCTTCGCGTCCGTTTGACGCAACTCGCGACGGGTTTGTGATCGGGGAAGGTGCCGGAATTTTGATTCTCGAAGAATTGGAATTTGCTAAGAAACGCGGTGCAAAGATCTACGGTGAAATTGTCGGTTACGGAATGTCGGGCGATGCTTTTCACGTCACAATGCCGGATGAAACCGGCAGCGGTGCGATCCGCGTGATGAACAAAGCAATCAAGGATGCGGGCATTACGCCCGAACAGATCGGCTATATCAACGCGCACGGAACTTCAACGCCTTATAACGACAAGTTTGAAACGCTCGCCATAAAAAAGGTTTTCGGCGATCATGCTTACAAACTCGCCGTTAGTTCAACCAAATCAATGACCGGACACGCGCTCGGCGCGGCTGGCGGAATCGAAGCGGTGATCTCAATTAAATCGCTCGTCGAAAATCAGTTGATGCCGACCATTAATTACGAAAATCCCGATCCCGATTGCGATTTGGATTATATTCCGAACGAGCCGCGTAACGCGGAAGTCGAATATGTCCTTTCAAATAGTTTCGGGTTCGGCGGCACGAATGCGTGTTTGATCTTTAAGCGTTATACTGAGTAATTATGAATACTCGAAGTACAACCAACCTGGAAACTGTTGAGATGATAAAACTACGTCCGTTTCGGGATGAAATTCATTATCCCGAATCGCACGACGACGATATGGGCGAATCTGCTTTACATCACAAATTGCTTTCGGTTTTTTTCTTTTTGTTGGAGGCGCATTTTTCGGCAAATTCCGACATAGCGATAGCCGCAAATATGAATTTGTATTACGAAGAAGGCAATCCATACAAATATTACACGCCCGATTTGATGATTGCTTTCGGCGCGGAAAAGCGCGACCGGGAAGTTTATAAATTGTGGGAAGAAAAAGTCTTTCCGCAAGTTGTGTTTGAAATTGCTTCGGAGAGAACGTGGAAAAACGACATCGGCGAAAAGTCTGAGTTCTACGCGCAGTTTGGAACTGAGGAATATTATCTGCTTGACCCCGAACGCGAATTTTTGCCTCTGCCGTTGATGGCTTATCGCCGTCAAGAAGGCAAACTTCGATATGTCCAACTCGAAAGCAATCGCGTTTTTTCACCTCTTTTGAATCTCGAAATTGTTGATACGGGCGAAGCTTTTCGCTTGTTTAATTCCGACACGCAAGAGTTTTTACAAGCTATCATTTGAGGGGGTGAAGAATAGTTCATGAAAACGATAAAATATACATTTTGGCAAGACGGCGAATTTTTTATCGGATTTTTGAATGATTGTCCCGATTACGAAACGCAAGGTTATTCAAAAGAAGAACTTTTGGAGAACTTAAAAAGTCTGCCGGCAGACATTGTAACAGCAAAAATCTCTTTTATTTAATCTGAAATTTGAAATCTGCAATTTGGAATTAACATGAAAATCATTGTTTTAATGAAACAAGTCGCCAACAAAGACGCGGTTTTGCGCGTCGGCGCAGACGAGAAATGGATTGACGATTCGACGATTTCGTATCAAACGAACGAATCCGACGGCTACGCGCTCGAAGAAGCGTTGCGGATGAAAGAATCGAAGGGCGACGGCGAAGTCATCGTTTGCACGCTTGGCGCGCAATCGGCAAAAACCGTCATCAAAGACGCTCTGGCACGCGGCGCCGATCGTGCGATTCACGTCGTCATGGACGAGCCGAATAAACTTTCGCCGTATCAGATCGCCAAAGCGATCGCTGATGCGATCCGCGAAGAAAACGCCGATCTTGTTTTCACAGGTTTGCAATCGGACGATGCGAGTTACGGACAAACGGGCGTGATCTTGGCGGAACTTCTCGGTATTCCGCACGCGACGATCGTCATTGAGGTTGACCGCGCTAGTCTGAGCGATTCGCTGCGCGTCAAACGCGAACTCGAAAGCGGATGGTATCAATGGTTTAAGTATCAATTGCCGGCGCTTTTGACGATTCAATCGGGCATCTCACAGATTCGTTACGCGAGTTTGAAAGGCATTATGGCGGCAAAGAAAAAAGAGATCAAAGATGTCACGCCGGGCGTTGAAAGTTTTGCGGGAGCTCAAAAGATCGAGAAAGTTTACTTGCCTTTAAAACTGAAACAAACACAGATGCTCGGCGGCGGCGATGTAAAACGAGGCGCGGTCGAATTGGTTGAAAAGCTGAAAACCGAGGTTCGCGTGCTTTAAGATTGAATTCAATCACGTGTAAAAACTAAAAAAAGAAGAGCATTCAAAATTTCGAACGCTCTTCTTTTTTTTTGAGCATCTTTTATTTTTGAAAAAATTGCTTTATACTTTTCTACATCTTGATCTTGTAATCGTTTATTAATTTGATAAGCAGTGAAAATTTGCGTGAAATTTGGTTTGACGGTTTTATTCGTAATAAATAGATCAATATCAGCCAATTCTTCTGCGTTGGGGAACTTAATATCAGACACAAAAACTTACGGAACGTTTGGCAATTTCTGCCGGACGAGTCAAATCACAAGAAAAACGCACTATCGAACGTGCATTAATTTCAGAGGAGTGAAGATGAATCAAAATTCAAACAATAAAACTATCAATTTTAGCCGCCCGGGTTGGCGGATTTCCGATTGCCTTTCGAGCATTTGTTTGCTTGCGTTGATTTTATCAGCGGCAGTCTTGAACATTAAAGCCGTGACAATTTACGATAACGGCACTTTGGCGACCGGCGCGACATCAAAAAGCGGTGTTGCCGCGCCGGCCGGAAAGCAATGGAGCGAAGCGCAAAATGATTTTGGTGTGACAAATTATGCCAACTCGACTGCCGGACTTTCCTGTTCAGTAACGGCAACCGTGTTTCGATGTGCGGATGATTTCAATGTCCCGGTCGGGCAAACCTGGACGATCAATCAGGTGCTTGTCTTTGCCTATCAAACCGGATTTGTCGGCGCGACAAGCCCGATCACCGCCGCGACTTTGCGGATTTGGAACGGCAGACCGAACGATGCCGGAAGCACGATTGTTTTTGGCGATACCACGACCAATCGGCTTGGAACCTCGACTGATTCCAATTTGTTCCGCGTCTTTAATACGATTGTCGGCGCGGGGGCGAATCCGCCGACGGCACCCGGAACAACCCGGATTGTTTGGCAGAACAATTTAACCGTTTCTCCGGCAGCGGTCTTAACGGCGGGAAATTATTGGATTGACTGGAATACAACGATTGGCGCAACGACGGCGCACTTTGCTCCGGCATCAACTGTCATCGGAACCCGAAGCGTTCCCGGCGGGAATGCCCGTCAATTTACCACCGCCTGGGTAGATGCGAATGATGCCGGACAAACTCCGACTGGAAATCCGCTACCGATTCCCCTGCAGCAAGAGTTTCCGTTTAAGCTGGACGGCACGATTGCCGGCGCGCCGCTGGCACCGCGTTCGCGTTCGCTTGATTTTAACGGGGACAACAAAACGGATTTTTCCGTCGTGCGTTCGGCTTCGGCGGTTACGCAGACAACCTGGTGGACGCAATTCAATGGGGGCGCCACATCGGCGTCAGATTGGGGACTTGGCGTCGGATTTTCAGCCGGTGACAAAGCGACACCGGCGGATTTTGACGGCGACGGCAAAACCGATATTGCCGTTTGGCGACCGGGTGCCGCGAATGTCGCTTCTTTTTATATTCTAAACAGTTCGAACAGTACGGTTCGGGTTGAAAAGTTTGGACAGACCGGCGATGATTCGTCAATCGTCGGAGATTACGACGGCGACGGTAAGGCTGATCCGGCAGTGTATCGCAACGGAACAGGTGGCGGTCAGAGCACTTTCTATTATCGCGGTTCGTTAAGTAATCCGATGGGCAATACTACTTTTGTACCTTGGGGACTACAAGGCGACGTGGCGGTGCCGGGTGATTTTGACGGCGACGGCAGGTTTGATTTCCATGCCGCCCGCAACGCCGGCGGACAAATGACGCATTATCAACTGAGAACAACTGCCGGAGTTGCCATTTTCCCATATGGGTTAAATACCGACAAATTCGTGACGGGTGATTTTGACGGTGACGGCAGAACCGATGTTGCCGCCGTCAGAACGAACGGTGCCAATTTTGACTGGTATATTTTGAAGAGTTCGACCAATGGGTTGATAATCGAAAAATTCGGAGATGCGGCAACCGATTTCATTGTTCCGGGTGATTATGACGGCGATAACAAGACCGATCTAGCCGTTTGGCGAAGCGGGCAAACGGCCGCCCTCACAAACTTCCTGGTGCGAAACACTTTTGCTTCGCCAATTCAGGTAAATTGGGGGCTCTCTGCCGCTTCGCTGACCGCGCCTGATTATCCGGTGGCTAATTTTACGGTTAAATAGAGCATTTTAATTAGCTTAGGATCAAAAAGACCGAGACGCGGCGTTTGCCAAGTTTCGGTCTTTTTGTCATAATTTATCTTTTGACTCCCTCGGCAAATTTTTAGCAATATGAGCGATATTTTAGTTTTCATCGAACACAAAAACTGCGTCCTGAACAAAGCTTCTCTCGAAGCGGTGGCCGCCGCGCAGAGCATCGGCAAAGACCTCGGTTTATCGGTTGCGGCCGTCATTCCATGCGATCAGGATTGTGCCTTGGCAGAGACGATCGCCGGCTACGATCTCGGAAAGGTCATCGTCGCGCGCAATCCGAAACTTAATATCTACACGCCCGATGCTTACGCCGATGCTTTCGAAGAAGTTATCAAAAAAGAGAACCCGAAATATGTCGTGATGTCGCACAGCTATCAGGTACGCGATTTTGCGCCAAAGATTGCCGCGCGGCTTGGCAAAGAAGTCGTCGGCGATTGTATTCGTTACAAGGCGGACGGCGGAAGGCTCGTTCTGACGCGCCGGATCTTTCTTGGCAAACTCGATGCTGATGTCACGATCGGTGGCGACGCGCCCTTTTTCGTGACTTTTCAATCAGGCGCATTTCGCGGCGACAACGCCGTGAAGGGAAGTGCCGGCGTCGAATCAATTGATGTCAGTATCGGAGACATCCGAATGGTTGCCGAAGAACCTTTTCAGGAAGCCAAGGCGTCGGTTGATCTGACAAAATCGGAAATCATCGTTGCGGTTGGCCGGGGCATCAAATCACAGGAAAATATCGCCGTCGCACAATCTCTGGCTGATGCTTTAGGTGCAGATCTTGCGGCTTCGCGCCCGATCTGCGATTCGGAATGGTTGCCGATCGATCGTCAGATCGGTTCATCGGGGCAAACCGTTGCGCCGAAAGTTTATATTGCTCTGGGAATCAGCGGCGCGATCCAGCACATCGTCGGGATGAAAAATGCCGGTACGATCATCGCGATCAACAAAGACGCCGAAGCCCCGATCTTCGACATCGCCGATTACGGGATTGTCGGCGATCTGTTTGAAGCCGTACCTGTTTTGGTTGAAGAAATCAAGAAAGCAAAGGCATAAGCAAAATAATCACCACAAAGACACCAAGTACACAAAGAAAAATTTATCAAATCTTTGTGTACTTGGTGTCTTTGCGTTAAATTCATTCCTAACCCAGATTTGTCGAGGCAAATTCCCAGTTAAGCAATTTTTCTATGACGGCATCAACGTAGGCGGCGCGTTTGTTTTGATAATCGAGATAATAGGCGTGCTCCCAAACGTCAATCGTTAAAAGCGGTTTGAGTTTCATCGTCAAAGGCGAATCGGCATCTTCGGTTTTGATGACCGAAAGTTTGCCTTTTTTGTCGGCGACGAGCCAACTCCAGCCGGTACCGAAATTTG
>JANLTD010001108.1:0-3371 GCA_031362765.1 Acidobacteriota bacterium
GGATATATTCCGGCGTATTTCCCTTTTCCGGCGACGGCAACCCTGAATATAATTCCCTTGGGCTGTTCGGAAAAAACCGCATATTCAAAACCTTCGTGTTCATCAATGCTGATTTGTTTAAGCGATCCGTAGATTTTTTCGAGGTCTTTTAATTGCATTCCGACCCGAATACCTTCCGCCGTATGATAACTTGAGTCCCAAATTTCGATTAACGTTATCTTCTTGTAGTATTCAATTATCGTCATGACCAATTTTTTTCCGTTGGTTATCCGTGAACGCATATCGCCTTCAAAAACATTAATTCCTTTGCTCACTTTCAAGGGACTTGCCACCTGACGAACCTTGGTTACCGACATTCCAAGTTTGATGACTCCGGCTGAATTTTCAGTGATCAGCTTATTTTTCTGTGCCTGAACCGCATTGCCGAACAATAAACCACAAATCATTAGTAACCCAAAACATTTTATTTTTTTCATAATCCTGTATTTATTCCTACTCCTGTCAAGTTTTTAAGATCGACGTTGAGTGCTGACAAATTGGAAGCACATTAGTTTGAAACATTACCCTGACGAAATGTCTTTGGTTTCTTAAAACAATTTTTACCAAAGAATGTTTCGGCATTTTTCGGGATAAAACCCCCAAATAATACTTACCTAATCCTTTCGAGTTTGGCAGACGAAGCGATATCGTTAAAATCGCCGCCGACATTAACCCCGCCCTGACCACCCGTGAAAACCTTCGATCTTCCCTCATAGTTACCGTTTTCATAGAGAGTTAGGATGTATCCATCGGGGACATAGACCGAGCTCACGATATCGTTGAAGTCAACACCTACCCAGGGCATGTCGCCGGTGACGGTAATTTCTCTTCCGGTCAAGCCCTCGTGCTCATAAATAACCGTGCTCTCGACTCTGACGGAAGAAGCAATGTCGTTGAAATCATCTCCCACCCAGGCGGTGTCTTCGCTGAAGGACTTGGATCTGCCTTCGAAGTTGGCATTTTCATAGAGAGTCACGCGCCCTCCCATCGAAACTGTTACTGAACTGACAATATCGTTGAAATCGCTGCCAATCCACTCAAGCGCGGTGTGGACCGGCATGACCCTGCCTTCAAAATTCCCGTGCTCATAAAGCTTAATGCCCTCTACATTTGCCAAGCCGAATTTTAAGTCCAAATATCTTACAGGTTTGATATCAAATAACTGACTAGAGTTGAATTGGCAACGGGCTGCTGCCGATTGATTAAGGGTCAATATCAAAACAGTAAAAACACCTGCCAATCCTAATTTTTTCATGATTGATTTTGAATATTTATGGAGATTCATTTGATTATTGTTAAGCCAAAATACAGTTTGAAAAGACATTTTCTTTCTCCTTCATTTATTAGTAGTGATTACGAATTTTCGATCAAATCGAAATATTTGGTATTCCCCGGCTGAACTTTGAAATTTCCCGATTCAGCCGTAATGAGTCCAATTGAATTTAGACGTATCTTTTAAGGTAAACATTTAAGACGACTTTCCTCCCACTCAGTGCAAGGGTCTGATCCTGAATTCTTCAGGTTATTCTTAATTTGTCGGAAATTTATTAACGATTTCGAGAATGTCAACAAATTTACGAATTCCATAGGGGATCCGAAATGACAAAAGTTGCATCCTCCTTAAATAATTGTGTGCCGTCCGGCTGATGGAGCCAAAGCTCAAAATTGGAATGGCAGATATAGTATCCGGGATAATTGACCGATTCAAATGATTTGCCCAGGGAATTCGCCAGCCCTGGAACCTGACAGAACGTAGCATCTTGCTTGAAGCCCCGATCATCGATTCCTTTCGACAGATGCAATCTAAAATTACCATGTCTTAAAAAATAGTTCGGAAAGTTAACCGATTCAAATGAGGTGCATTTGCCCGCCAATCCCGGAACGGATCGAAAAGTTGCATCCTTCCTTCCTACCTCATCGTCGTCCGCGATTGGTTCGATGAACCCCAGATATTCTCTATGACGAATGTAACGATCCGGATAGTTCCAAGATCTGAAAGAATAAGATTGGGCATAGCTCGCCTGTGACAGCAGCAGCCATAGAAAAACTACCGAAACTTTAGTTAAGCTTTTTTTAACCTGACTAATATTCATAATTTTCTCCTAAATCAAATGTCCAAACTCAACTCGAATGAGTTTGTTTATAATCATTGATATTTGACTCCTTAAGGTTGAATACCTGCCCTGGCTTGGTGTTTTGGAATGGTCAACAGAGTCTATAACCCGTTTTTTGAATTCCTTTTTGACAGAAGGTTTATAAATTACGGCTACGTCTGTAGATCAAGCTTTTTGTGTGGATGAAAAACCGTAACATTCTTATAATTTTAAAGCAATTATTTTTCTTAAATAGATTTAGGATTAATAATTAAAATTCGGTAAAATAAGTCTTAAGATCGAGTCCTGTGCGAGCATTCGTCGGAATAACAAAATTGCGATAAGAAGTGCAGGAAAATCGCGCATCTCAGTTTCGACAAACACGAGCCCCGAATTTTTGCCGTGTCGTGCCGACTTCTTCCAGCAAAGTCTCAACTTTTGGCAGTTTGAATTTTTTGCTTTTAATTGCATCAACCGTCGCGCTAAAACCGTCAATCATGTCCTGAACGTTTTTTCAAAACGTCGGCAGTTATGGTGTTTTCAGTGATTTTGCCGATAATTATGGTTGAGATTACAAAAATATGTTTGAGGCGGAAATAAATTAGGACGACCACTTCCAATCTCTAATTTCGGGCATATCATCGCCGTATTCAATGTTAACTTAGTTTTTTGAGACCGGGAGGGTGATGGTAAAAGTTGAGCCTTTGCCTAAACCTTCGCTTTCGGCAATAATTTTTCCGCTATGCCCTTCTACAATTTTTTTAACAATAGCTAAACTAAGCCCCAGCCCGCCATATTTTCGAGTGGTTGACGAGTCAAATTGATTGAATACATTGAAAACATCAGGTAAATGTTCAGAACTCATACCTTCGCCTGTATCAGTAATTCTTAGCTCTCCATGGTTGTCTTTGAGACTTAAATTGACCGTAATTAGTCCGTCTTTTGGAGTAAATTTAAGGGCATTATTAAGCAGATGCAAGACTGCTTTTTTGACTTTCTCTTTATCGCAAAAAATAAAAAAGTGTTTTTTGGGAAACTCTTTAGTTAGATTCAGTTGACGAGTAATAAATTGGTCATTTGTCTCTCCTAAACAATTCTCAACCAGTTCGCTAAATGAGATTTGCTCCCATATATCTTGTTTCTGGAAGGATGTGGCATCTGAAAAATCAATCATATCATCAACTAAATTCACTTGAGAGCGAAGATTTTTTTTGATTTTAGCGATGGCCTGATCTTTAG
>JANLTD010001131.1:0-1976 GCA_031362765.1 Acidobacteriota bacterium
GCTGCTGCCCGCGAACGGCGCGAAGACGGGAAGAATCTGTTCACAGACCGCACGCTGCAGCGCCTTGCCGACAAGGCGAGTGTCGCGATGTTCGTCATTTTGGCGGTCGCGTATATGCTTTTTGGTGACCGCGCGCGGCCTTGGGAAGTCGGAACTTATCTGACAACGACATTGATCGCGTATGATCGATGGTATCGGACAGACCGATTTCTGCTTCAATTGAGAAAAAAACGGCTGAGCGGAATTGACGACGGCGACGAGACAAATTCAGAACCGGCGGCGGCCTATAATTTGAAGGAGAATCAGTAGATCCAAATTTCGGATTTCGGATTCGTAATCAATCCAAATCCTTTTAACGATATGAAACGAAAATTACAAATCGCGGCTTTTTTGATGTTTATTGGTTTTATCGGCGCAACATTGCTGCCGCATCTGGCTGTTACACAGGCAAATTCGGATCAGCAAGTTTTGGCTAGGTTTGATTCTTCAAATAATCAACTGCCTGAAATTATGGAATTGCGCCACACCAAAATCGGTTTGGGGCAACGCCTCACTTTCGGAATCGAAGTGATTGACGAAGAAGGCGACCTTGTCCGCACCGAGTTAATCGAAAAGCCGAAATCGGCGATGTTTAATCAAAACACTCTGACGGTTGACTGGACACCGAAAAAAAGCGATGGACGAGTCGGCAAATTTGTCGTCAAAGTAACCGAACTGCCGCGTGATAAATCGCGTCAGCCGCGCACGATTACGAAACAATACAACGTCCAAATCGTCAAACGTCCGGTGAAATTACTGGAACTTCCCGCCGCGCCGCTCGAAGTTGATGCGTTTGTGACGATTATTGACCCGGCGCGATTGGTTGCCGCCAACAAACAATGGAACATCGTCAATCTGTTTCAAAGAATCGCCGAAATCGAAGCCGATAAACAGATCAAACCGGACAGCGATATACAGCCGACGAACGGCGAACAATTATTCCGCGATTCGTTGAAAGAATTGTCGGTGCTGCATAAAAATCCGACGATTGATCCGCAGAGCCCGAAATTTGACAAGGTCTGGAACGCCGAAAATTGGAAATTGATCGCGGTGCGTCCGCGGATCAACAAAAAGGTTTTTGAACTTCGCCTTGTCTATTTCAATATTAAATCCGCCGAGCAAGCCTATCTGATGCCGCGAATGCGGATCGTCCGCGGAAAAGATGCCGGACGCCCGGAAGAACTGCGTCAGAAAAACAATCTCCAATTTGCCAAAATGTTTCACGAAACATTTTTTGACGGCGAAAATATGAAGCCGTTCGTTGCGAAAGATAAGGCGAAATACGGCGAAGCGTTGGCGGATTTTATCACGAAAGTTGTGAATTACAATGATCCCACCGACCCGTTGATGCGTGCAAATCTGGCGGCGATCCCGCATAATTCGCGTCTCGGCGGCGGTAACGAATACGACGAAAAAGGAAATTATCTGCACGGCGACGGTTGGGCATTGGGTGCGATAAAAGTCGGTCCCGTGATGCGCGGCGGCAAAAAAATTTTAGCGTTTATCAGTCCGCCGATTGACGGTTTTGCCGCTTCGATCAAGTCGAGCAAGGACGGCACATCTTACGCTCCGGTTCCGCCGCCTGTTACCGATGTGGGCAACCCGAACTACACGAAAGGCTGGGATTATTTGATTGACGACGATGATAAAGGCAATATTTCGATTCCGCAAATTTTGCCTGACGGCGCGGTGAAACGAAGCAACGTTGACACGACACTCAATATCTACGAAATTCAAACCCAGTTTCGCTTTGCTGAAACGAGTTGGCGCGATGCGCGGCGGCGGATTTTTGAAGAACGCGGAATGACCTGTGTGCAGTGCCACATCCGCAATTTTGACGAAGGCAATTATCTGACGGATATGCGCGACCCGCAGAAAAATTCAAAAGATTTTGCGACCAATCCCGTTCCGCGTGTGTTTTTCATCATCACGCCGAC
>JANLTD010001143.1:0-4376 GCA_031362765.1 Acidobacteriota bacterium
AAATGGATTTCATAACGGAAAATCTTTTAACAATTCTAATTTTGCTTCCTGTTTTCGGCGCGTTATTCACGCTCGGACACTCCATTTATTGGAAGCATGAGCGCGATTTGAAATGGCTGACCTTGATTTTCACGACCGCCAATTTCCTCGTTTCGCTTTTACTCTTCGGCTCGCAGGCGGCTTCGCGCAACGGCTTTTTGTTTGAGAAAAACATTCCGTGGATCAAGTCGATCAATACGAATTATCACGTCGGTGTTGATGGTCTTTCGATCTGGCTCGTGCTGTTGACGACCTTTATTATGCCGATTGCCGTGCTTTCGACCTGGAAGGCGGTCGAAAAACGGCAGACCGCGTTTTTTGTTTTTCTTCTATTACTCGAAAGCGCGATGATCGGTGTTTTTGTATCGCTCGATCTGCTTGTCTTTTATCTTTTCTTTGAAGCCTCGCTTGTGCCGATGTTTTTCCTGATCGGTATTTGGGGCGGCGAAAACCGGATCTATTCGGCGGTCAAATTCTTTATTTTCACGGCGTTGGGAAGTTTGCTGATGCTCGTCGCGATCATCGCGCTTTATTACCTGTATGCCGGGATCAATGGCGGCGTCGGCTCGTTCGATTTCGTTTCGATCCTCGCCGCGATGAAAGCCGGAAAACTCGTGATCGCGGGCACAACGACCGCTTCGATGCTTTTCTGGGCGTTTGCGATCGCGTTTGCGATCAAAGTTCCGCTTTTCCCGTTTCATACCTGGCTGCCTGATGCCCACACCGACGCGCCAACTGCCGGATCGGTTATTTTGGCGGCAGTCCTTTTGAAAATGGGAGCTTACGGCTTGATGCGTTTTAATTTCACGCTCTTTCCTGATGCTTCCCGTAAATTTGCGTGGATTTTTATCACTCTGGCGATCATCGGGATCATCTACGGCGCACTCGTCGCGATGGTTCAGCCCGATGTCAAAAGATTGGTCGCTTATTCGTCGGTCGCGCATATGGGTTTTGTCATTTTGGGAATGTTTTCATTTACCGAATACGGAATGCAGGGCGCGCTTTATCAAATGCTCAATCACGGCATTTCGACCGGCGCACTTTTTCTGCTCGTCGGATTTATTTACGAACGGCGGTACACGCGGCAGATCTCTGATTTCGGCGGAATTGCTAACGTAATGCCGATTTACGCGACGATTTTCGTGATCACCACGATGGCATCGATCGGTTTGCCTTTTCTGAACGGTTTCGTCGGCGAATTTCTGATCATGCTCGGAATGTGGAAATCAACGGTTCTGAGCAGTGCAAACGGCTGGAATTACAATTACATTGCGACGATGCTTGCGGGCACCGGCGTGATCTTCGCGGCGGTTTATATGCTCTGGATGGTTCAGCGCGTTTTCTTTGGTAAGGTGACAAATCCGAAGAACAAAACCTTAAAAGATCTGAGTTGGCGCGAACTCGGTCTGATCGCGCCGCTTTTGATCTTGATGGTATATATGGGCGTTTTTCCGAAACCGTTTTTGAAACGCTCGCGGGAATCGATCGTGGCGATACAAGAGCGTGTGATGGGACAAGCAGGCGGCACGATCGCTGAAAACAGTCGGGAGTCGAAAGTCGCGAGTCGCGAGTCGGAACATTGATGAAATTTGCTGGTTTGACAATTTTTCTGTTGATGTCGTGTGCTGCTTACGCAAAAGCGCAAACAGCATATGACACGGAAGCTCTCAAAAGTTTTCGAGAAATCCGCGACAAATCGTTTCGCAACGCATCGGAAACTCCATTATTAAAAGAAGATTTTTTGAAATTCAGAGGTTTGGAATATTTCGAGACGGACGCCAAACTTGCAGTCATCGCAAAGTTTGAAAAAACGTCGGAGGCGCAAGTATTCATGATCCCGACATCAATCGGCACACCGCACAAATATTTCAAATACGGCGTTTTGACATTTGAAATCGGCGGCAAAAGTTTTACTTTGACGGCTTTTCAATCCGAAGCTGATGCAAAAAAAACCGAAATCAAGCGGTCGCTTTTCGTCCCGTTCAGAGATTTTACAAACGGCACCGAAACCTACGGCGCAGGCAGATATTTGAATATTAAAATTCCAACGGAGGGCGTTGCGATCTTGGATTTTAATTTTGCATACAATCCAAGTTGCGCATACGGCAACGATAGTTTCAGTTGTCCGGTTCCGCCGAAGGAAAATTTTTTACAGACGGAGATCAAAGCGGGCGAGAAAAAATTTGTTTCGGTTTCGGCGAAAAAAGAAAAATAGTAGATAATTGTTTTATGGGTGAAGTTCGGGTAAAAATAAAAATAATCAACGCCGGAGATGAAGCGATGTTTCGGCGCGGAAAACTCTCAAAAGAAGAAATCCGCGTTTATGAAACCGATGCGTTAGTTGATACGGGTGCGATTCCGAGCGTCGTGCCGATTGAGATCGTGCAAAAACTCGGTTTGGATTTGATTCGTCAGGAACGCGCTACATATGCTAACAATTCAAGCGAAAATGCTGATGTCACCGAACCTGTGACATTTGAAATTCTCGGGCGTCGCGTGACGGAAGAAGCCTTAGTTTTAGGCGATGAAGTTTTGATCGGACAAATTGCATTGGAAAGAACCGACCTTTTGGTTGATTGCGCGAATCAGCGGGTTATTCGTAATCCGGCGCATCCTGACCAAATAGTAATGAAAGTTAAGTAGGAGTTTTTATGCAAAGTGAATTTACAGCAATTATCGAACAGGATGAAGATTGGTTTATTGCTTATTGCCCTGAAATTCCGGGCGCAAACGGGCAAGGTCGAACTGTCGAAGAATGCCGCCAAAATTTAGCGGAAGCAATTGCTTTAGTTCTTGAAGACCGTCGGGAAGACGCGTTGCGTGGCATTCCACAAAATGCGATTCGTGAAACAATTACGGTTGGAATATGAAACTTGGTTCGCTGTTAAGACATTTACGAAAACACGGATGTTTTCTAAAACGCGAAGGAAAAGAACACTCGCTTTGGTGCAATCCGCAAACGGGAGCAACGGAAGCCGTGCCAAGACACACGGAAATATCGAACTTGTTGGCACAAAAGATCTGAAAAAACCTATCAATACCTAAACCGTAAGTTTCAGTTGATTTATTTTTTATATTTGAAGATGAACACGATATTTTTACAAATTCAACCATTAGTTGATCCAAACGTCAATATTCAGGCGATCTTGCCCGAAACGATCGTTGCCATTACGGGCATTCTCGTGATGCTTTACGATAGTTTTGTGCCCCGACAACGCGGCGTCACGACCGCGATCTCACTGATCGGTCTGGCGACTGCCGCATATTTCCTGATTTCGATGTGGACCGGCGCGCCAACCACTTCGTGGAACGGAATGATCACGAACGATAATCTGCGGATGAGCTTCTCGATCGTCGCGCTTTTGACGACCGCCATGACGATCCTGATTTCATCGGTTTGGGTCGAACGTGAAGATGTACCTGAAGGCGAATATCACGCGCTGCTGCTTTTTGCGACGTTCGGGATGATGTTTATGGCTTCGGGAAGCGATCTGGTGATTATGTTTCTCGGTCTCGAAACGCTTTCAATCGCGACGTATGTGATGGCCGGTCTTAGAAAATCAGACTTGAAATCAAACGAATCGGCAATGAAATATTTTATTCTCGGTTCATTTGCATCAGCTTTTTTGCTCTACGGTATGGCTCTGATCTACGGCGCGACGGGTTCGACAAATATCGCTCAAATCGCCGAAATGTCGGGCAAAGCGCACTTCCCTGCGCTATTACTGATCGGCGGCGCAATGCTGATCATCGGTTTCGGTTTCAAAGTCGCGATGGTTCCCTTTCACATTTGGACACCTGACGTGTACGAAGGCGCACCGACACCGGTCACGGCTTTTCTGGCGGTCGGTTCAAAATCGGCGGCGTTTGCTTCTTTCATTCGTGTTTTCGTGCTTGGTTTTCCGCTGATCGCAGGCGTTCAGGCTTCGGTTTATCTGCACGATGCGTGGATCACCGCACTTTCAGTGATGGCAATGCTGACGATGATCGTCGGCAATGTCGCGGCGATCGCCCAGAACAATGTCAAAAGAATGCTCGCTTATTCTTCGATCGCACACGCGGGATACGCCCTTGTCGGGTTTATCGGCGCGGGCGTTGCCAAAACGCCGGAAGCGCGTGATGCGGCAATCGCTTCGGTCGCATTTTATATGCTGACATATGCTGTCACCAATCTCGGCGCATTTGCGATCGTCACGCTTTTAGGTCAGAAAAATGACCGCCGCACCGAATTTAGCGACTACAATGGCATCGGTTTCAAATCGCCTGTTCTCGCATTCACGCTTTCGCTCTTTATGCTTTCGCTTCTCGGTTTGCCATTGACGGCCGGATTTATGGGC
>JANLTD010000291.1:0-9373 GCA_031362765.1 Acidobacteriota bacterium
GTTCGTCCGCGTCCTGTTTTTGACACTTTTCATCATGAATGTTGAGTTTGTAAATAACTTTTTAGTTGACCAAGATTCAACTCCTGATTCGCATTTCTAATCTTTACTGTACACGCCGATGCGTTTTTGGACGAGCTTTTCGACTTCCAACGGAACGCCGTCGGTGCGTGCCTGACGGATAAATTCTCCGTCAATCTTGAAAATACGCATTTTGACCAGATCTTCGACATCGAGATCCGTCAGACCTTCATTGCGCACTTCCGTGATAAATTCGGGGGTAACCTTGAAGATCCGCATTTTCACGAGGCTTTCAAATGGTTCTTTGTCAAAGCCCATTCCGGCGACTTCGCGAACGAAAGCGGGATCAATCTTGAATATCCGCGCTTTGACCAGATCGTCAAAAGTCAAATCCTGAAAACCGCTGTCTTTCATTTCGCGGGCAAATTTGCCGTCAATCTTGAAGATCGCGGCTTTGAAAAGATCGTCAACATCTAATTTACCGAAGTCCGCCGAAAGCAGATCGTCGGCGAGCGCGGTCGTGACGTTCAATGTCGTCGCGGCAAACAGACGGTTTCCCTCGTTGTCTTCGTCATATTTTGAATCGCTCTTTTCAAAATCGAACCCGCGTGTTTTCATCGCCGATACAAAACCTTGATTGCCTGTGAACACGAATGTTCCCGAACCTCTTCCATTTTGAAATGTGCCTTCGCAGTCAATCGTACCGGCTTCGCGGACGAGGCTGAATTTGACAGTTCCGTTCGATAAAGATTGTTCACGGCTCAAACCTTTCAACTCATCGTAATCGTAGGTTGATCCCATCTGATTGCGATCGCCTTTTTCGGTTTTGCGCGAAAAATTCAGGTGAATCTTATCGGGTTTGTCGGTTTTGGTTTCGGCTTTCCAGGTTCCGGTCAGCGTCGTTTGTGCGACAATCACGTAGTTTCCGATGACGATGATTATAAAAGCTAAAAATGAACAGAATAAAGTTTTAGAAAATTTTTGCATATTGGCTTCTCCTTTTGGATTAGGTGTTTTTTGTTTGCAGACAACAGGAAAACACCATCACGAAGAATTTTGTGACAAAAAACATGAGTAAATTAAAAGTTAAAAATTAAAAATTAAAAATTAAGATCATCTCAAATGTAGAACTGTCCGCATTACGAGGGGCTCACAGACCTTCCTCAAACGGCGCATCGAGCTTCTTTGAAACTGCTTCCGGATCAATTTTAATTTTTAATTTTTAATTGCTCAGACTCCCGCCATATCCCATTTCCTGACAATTTCAATGATCAGATTCGCGACTTTGTCAGTCACTTTTTTGTAATACTCATCGGCTTTTTTCTGGTCGAAGCGCGGATAGCCCTGTCCCTTCTGATAAAGTCCGATCGAAGACGGAAAAGGCACCGCCGCCCACGTTCCGGGAGTCGGATACGCGGTCGCCAAATCGTCTTTGTAGCGTTCTTTATTAACAAGCGTCGGGTCGATCGCCTGAATAAACGCGGTTTCATTAAGTCCCGCGTGTCCGCCGTCTTCGCCGAAAACTTCCTTTGTTTCGTCCGAGGCAAATGACCACCAATTTATTACCAGAGTCCGCACCTTTTTTTCCGTCGCGACTTCCGCCGCGACCGCCTGCAAAACGGCAGTTTGCCCGCCGCCGTGACCGTTGAGGATGATAATGTTCTTAAAACCGTTCTTCGCCAGACCTTCGAGAATCTGTTTGATAAACGGACGATACGCGGCTTCGGTGATTTGAAACGCGCCCGGATAGGCTTCCATCGAACCCGTGATTCCATAAGGCAAGGTCGGCGCGATCATCGCATTCGTGCGGCGCGCAATCGTCTTTGCCATCGCAAAAGGCGCGGTATTGTCGGCGCCGTTATTGATCACGCCGTGCGGTTCGAGCGTCCCGGTCGGCAGCAAGACGGTGTTGATCTTTGACGGAATCACTTCCTTAAATTCCATCCAATTGATCCGCTCCATCTCGCGTGTCGAAACGATGTCCTTGGTGTCCTGCGCAAAAGCGGAAAAAGCGAAAGCCAAAACAAAAAGCCAAACAAAAAATGTTCGATTCATAAAATCTTTAAGGTTTTGAGTCCCGCCTTCAGCCGATTCCAAGTTCCAGGTTCCAGGTTTCAAGTTCCAAATCGGATTCGTCTTAACTTGGAACCTGGAACCTGGAACTAAAATTGGCGGGACTCAGAACTTTCTCTCCTTTACATTTTAGAAATTAGATCAGAAAAATTATCGGCGATTCATTTTCGATTAGCAATCGGCGAGCGTCAACGGCGGGTTGAATAAAACAATCGGCGCGCCCTTTGACATAAACAACTGCGCCTTCCATACCTTAAGTCAGAACGCGCCGGGTAGCGAGCGACTCGCTAAAAACAAACCCACTCACTATCGTTCGGGGCTCTGACATTTCATACTTTCTATCGGGAAAGCGTATAGAAAGAGTTTTACTTCTTAACTTTTTCGCGGTTTGAGATACTTTTTGCCCTTCAGCTTTTTCGGCAGAAAATCTTCTTTCGAGTAAATTTCATAGCCCGCGCCATAGCCGATCTCTTTCATCAATTTGGTCGGCGCGTTGCGTAAATTCATCGGAACGGGCAGATTACCGTGACGTTTGGCGTCGTCGAGCGCGGCTTTATAGGCTTCATACGCGCTGCGGTCTTTGGCGCAGTTCGATAAATAGGCGACGCCGTGCGCCAGATTGATTCCGGCTTCGGGCAGACCGACGGTTTCAACGGCACGAAAGACGGCGTTGGCGACGACGAGTGCGGTCGGCTGCGCGAGTCCGATGTCTTCGGACGCGAAGATCACCATTCGCCGCGCGATAAATTTCGGATCTTCGCCCGCTTCGATCATCCGCGCCAGATAATAAACGGCCGCATCTGCCTGCGAAGCGCGCATTGATTTGATAAATGCGCTGATCACGTTGTAATGCTCTTCGCCCTGTTTGTCGTAGCGCAGAAATTTCGATTGCAAGGTTTCTTTTAAGGTTCCAAGATTTATTTCATCATAAAGGCGGCCCGTATTTTCGATCATCGTGATCGCCTGCCGCGCATCGCCGTTTGCCATCCGGATCAGCCAGTCTTTGGCTTCCTTTTCGAGCTCAACTCCGGTGCGGTCAATGATCTCCGACATCTCCGCGTCGGTAAATTCTTCGAGCACGAAAACGCGCAAACGCGAGAGCAAGGCCGGAATAACTTCAAAACTCGGATTCTCGGTCGTCGCGCCGATCAGCACGAGTGCGCCCGATTCGACAAATGGGAGCAGAAAATCCTGCTGCGCTTTATTGAACCGGTGAATTTCGTCCAAGAACAAAACTCGCGGACGATCTTCTGACTTATTGATGATCTTGCGAATGTCTTCTTTGCCGGCAGACACGGCGGAAAGCTCATAAAAGTCAGCGTTGATCGCATTTGCATAAATTCGGGCGAGCGTCGTTTTCCCGGTTCCCGGCGTTCCCCAGAGGATGAACGAAAAAATATGACCCTGCTCAATCGCGAGGCGCAAAGGTTTCCCCGCACCGACGAGATGTTTTTGCCCGATGTATTCCGCAAGGGAAGTCGGACGAATTTTGTTTGCCAGCGGTTGCATAATTTCACTGTTTTTTCGACATTTGGAGCGGTTATCGATGGAACGTACGGCGGACTGTTAGTCTGCCGCACCCGTTCGCGGGTGTGAAGAAAAGAAACAGACTAACAGTCTGTTTTACGTTTTTCCTTACGCTCATTCGATATTTTTTCTATTCGGTCAATAACGATTTTGAGCAAAGTGTCCCGAATTTAGGTAAATTAAAAGCCTCGGCGACGCTTGTGCGGCGAACTTCATTTGGTAAATCGGTTTGGAAACGTCCGAGATCAAAAGCGTTTTCAAAAGTTTTCCAACGACGGCCGAGCAATCTGCGCAGATCTTCTTCCGAGAATTGCAAATCATTTTCGGCAATTTCACCCGATATTTCGACAAAAAACTCGTTGTCTTCAACGACGACGAGATTCTTTTCAGTTTCCAACAATTCGCCGAGCGCTTTGCCATAAACTTCTCCCGCACAATGAAACAACAGAGTTCTTTTTGCGGCTTCTTCTTCCGTTTGAAGATTGACCAAAGGCATTGCGCCTGTTTCAACGGCAACCGGAAAGCCGAGTTCCATCGCCAACGCTTTGGTCAACGCCGCCGATTTGACGCGCCATTTCCATTTTTGCGGTGCGCGGCGGGTGTTTTCAGTCTTTGTTTCGGCGCGGGTCAGAACTTTCCGACCTTGAAACGAAGTCACACGGCGCGCGTGTCCGCCCATTAAAAAAGTATTGCCGACCGGCATCCGAGAGTCAAGATAACCGACGAGTCGGCCCGTCAAATCGTCAATCACCGGCGCACTTTCCAGAGTGCCGGTCAGATTGCTGTAAAGCGTGCGTTCTTCGTAAAGTTTTTCCCACATCTCGCCGGCTTGCAATTGTTTTCCGCCATGCATTGCCGGGCGGAAAAAGTCTTTCTCGATCAGATGTTCAACGATTTTGTCGTATTGATCTTTGGCGATCAACGGTGACCCCGTCGGCGTTACAAAAAGTCCGTAAGCGTGTTCCGTGTCGAGTTCGCTGTGCGTCGTTTGTTTCAAATATGAGCAGAGTTGCTGGACGACGACCGATGGACGAAACTTTAAGCCGCTGTCCGAACCTAATAATTCCATCGTCTCGGCATCGGAATTTTGGGCGGCGCGAATAAAGATTTGAAAAATGGCTTCTTCAGTTCGCGTTTGATAAAAACAGGCAACATTTGTGTGTTTCGTGCGCCGATTGCCGCGCCCGATGCGTTGCAGAAACGAGCTTAAATTGTCGGGCACACCGATCAGCAAAATCAGATCAACGTCGCCGATGTCGATGCCGAGTTCGAGCGTCGAGGTCGCAAAACACAACGCCGCGCCGGTGTGTGTAAATTTTTCTTCGGTTTGGCGGCGGACGTGTTTGCTCAAATTCGCGTGATGAACCAGGACTCCATCGCCAAATGGCGCTGTTCCGCGCAATAAATTTACCCATTCTTCGCACTCGGCGCGTTTTTGACAAAACGCCAGAACTTTTTTTACTTCGCGATCTTTGAATGTCGCAAAAAGTTCGAGCAGAGATGAAATGCCGTGCATCTCGTACAGTTCGGCTTCAATGGCGCGTTGTCCTTTGGTTTGAATCAAAACCGGATCAGTAAAGTATTGTTCGGCAACATTGACGGGATCGTGCATGGTCGCCGAAAGAGCGCAGAATTGTATTTCGTCGGTCGCTGAGTCACCTTGTTTGAAAGCATAAACTCGCAATCTTCGCAGACGATTTAGCAAAATGCGCAATTGGTCGCCGCGCGGCGTGTTGTTGTAAAGATGCAGTTCGTCCAAAATTACGGCGCGCACATCGCGCAGCATTTTTGGGCGATTGGCAAGCATCGAATCGAGCGATTCGGGTGTCGTAACCAAAAATTCCGGCGGACGATCGGTTTTGAGCGCGGGTTCATCACCCGTTTTAACCGCTAAACCGATTGCCAATTTTTTGAGCGGCTGTTCGATGCGCCGCGCAATATCGCGCGCTAAAGCCCGCGTCGGCACAAGATAAAGAAATTTGACGGTCGAAGTTTGCTTGGGCTTATTGAATTTAAATCGTTGCTGTTGATGGCGTTCAAGCATCGGAGCTAAAGCCGCTTCGGTTTTGCCGCTCGCCGTCGCTGCTGCTAAAACACAATTCTTCCCGCTTAACAACGGCTCAAGCGCAAGTTCCTGAATCTCGGTCAATCGCCCAAACCGCGATAAAAAAGCATCAAACGTATGCGGCAACCCTTCGATTGCCGATTTTTGATTTTGGATTGCGGATTTTATATTGTCGTTCAGTCTTGGCATTTGGTGATTTACTTATTCAACGTAAACAATAGCAATCCGAAATCAGAAACAACTAATCCAAAATCACAACAAAGCCCGGCGTAATTCAGCGACGGCCTGGTCGGCATCGTAATCTTGGTAAGCAAAACAGAGGTCGAAAATCTCGACCGAAAGGCGAATTACCTGCCGGAGATTTATCAGGTTGTTGTCCAGACATTCCAATAAACCCTGGGCAACATCAACAAATTGCCCGTTGTTGTCATAGCTGTATGATTGACGATGCAGAACATAAAGACGCGTCAACAATTCATCGAGAGCATCGGGCGGTAAATATTTTTTCAATGCCAAAATCTGTTCTTCGTCCAGCAACCGTTCGTAATCAAAGCTGTTTGCCGATGGTGTAAGAGCGAACATCAAAAGCAAATGGCTGTTTTCTTTAAGCCGAAACGGGTGCGAATGATGTTGATGGAGCAGATCGTTTTCCGAAATTTTTCCACGCGTCCCGAGCGCGGTGTAGATCAGAGCCTTGAAAAAATTATCGGCTTTTTCTTTGCCGCGTTTAGTAAGCAGGCTGTAATGTTCTGATTCGTCAATAAAAACTGCCAGTCCGGCATAACCTGCCTGCGTCGCGAGCCAACCCCAACCATTGAGCAAATAACAATATTGGTCGGCGGCAGTGGTCAATTGCGACAGTGATTTGATCTTGAATTCTTTACTCCTGAAGGCGGCATTTCGGCGCACATCGCTGATAAAAACCTTTTCGCCCGACATCCAATCAATCAACTCCGTCAAAGCCTCGTTCGGCTTATCACGCATCAATGAATAATTATGCAAAGCCGTCGCAAAGAATGTTTCTTTGATATCGTCTTGAATTTCGGAATAGTTTGGCAGCGCGACAATTTTTTCGAGCAGCGGCGCGAGTCCGGTTTCGGCTGAATCAGGAAAACGCAGGGAACGCATCAACGATAAATAAATTCGCTGCGGACGATTGGGCGGAACTTCGCGCAAGTCCAGACTCGTAGCGGCAACAATAAAATTATTTGCCAACGCCTCTTGTGCCGCCAATTCAAAAAAATGACTTTTACCCGTGCCGTATTCGCCCAAAATCACACGGACATCGCCGCCGAGTTCTTCAGCGTTCTTAAAGGCAGATTGCAAACTTTCGCGTTCTTCTTCAAGTCCGACACTCAATTCGCGGATTCTTTTGGCGGGAACAAGTCCGTAACGCAAGGCTTCGATCGTCCGCCGCGCTTCGCGGCGCGAGGCTTCTTCGGGCGTGAATATCTTTTCGGCTCGCGGAGCAATAAAAGGTTTCGGCGCCGCCTTGTTTTCCGTTTCGGCGGCCTGCAAAACAGACAACATATTGCTCGGCACGCTCGCCCGAATGGCGTTATCAAAACGCACGACCGCATCGCGCCCGGCATTGCGTAACTCCAACACCTGCCCGCGCCCGAAAAGCGGATGATTTACGATTGCTCCGATCATAATTTGCGTTATGCTTTGATTTATCAACTATTTGGCAATTTTTTTGAGCCAAGATTCCATATCTTTTTCACTTTTGAAATCAAATAATGCTTCACCAAGTTCTTCAACTTTTTCAACGGGTAACGCTCGAATATTTTTCTCGGCTGATTGCCTCAAACTTCCAAAACGCTTTTTGACTAAACGTAATATAAAGTCAATTTCGCGTTGCAAACCTTTCTTCAATCCTTCTTCTTCCCAACTTGTCGTTATTTCCATAATTTCCTCTCTTTCTGTGGTCGGTAATTTTTGCATTTCCGCTTCTAATTTTTTGCGTTCTGCGGCAAGCAGTTTCAAATACGAATCCACAAATCCGCCTAAAAGATGCGTCCGTGCCGGATCAAGTTTGAGCCGTGCAATCATTCGGAGACATTCTTTTTTGGCGGTTACCCGATCTTCAGTTTTGATGCCCATTTTTGCCATCAAAGCACTTGCCACTGCATTATTGCTTGTCAGATAATCTCGCCAATTGAGCCTGTTTAATTGTATGACTGCGAAGTTGAATTCGACAACTTTTCGGTCAGGAAAATTCACCAAATATTGACTTTTTTCTGCTGTTCGCGGTTTGTCGTAAGAAAAAAGCGCAATCGGATAAACGGGCAACGCGAATTTTTCGGTCAATCGGGCGAAATAGAAAAACATTCTCTTTGCAAAATCTTTTTCGCGTTTTGACTGATGTTCGAGGTGAATCAAGAAAAAGGCTTCGCGTCCTTGAAAATGGCATTTCGCTAATAAATCGGCTTCACGTCTTTCGCCCTGCGTGATGTCCGTGAAAATTTCTTTGTCAATGAACTCAAGCGAATCGGCGTCCAAATATTCAGCCACATCAGGAAAAAATAACTCGATGAACTCGACAAAAAATGTCGTCAGCAATTCTTTGAAAAGCCTATCGTGATTGATTTGCGGCATAAATTCCGGATTCCAAATTTGTCTCAATTTCTGATTCTAATTTTGCCTTTTACCTTTTGCCTCTTGCTTTAATATTCGCCTGTTTCCGTGCGTCCCAATTGTTCCGTGACATCACGCAGAACGCCGTTCAAATTGTCTTCTTCGTAGATATGTTCGCCCAAAACTTTCTGTTCGGTAAGCATTGTCACCAATGATTTTACGAAATGCCGGCGATGACTCGTCGAAAGCAAAGAAGCGCAGGTCGCCGCGAGTTTGGCGATATTTTCGCGCTGCAATTCGTGATTAAAACTCATCGCGTAAGCCGTTTCATAAACGCCGATAAGTTTTTCGCCGATCAGGCGCAACAGTTCTTCGCCCGGATAATCGAGATGGTCGAGGCTGATCTGCACACTAAATGGATTTTGGCGTGAAAATTTGACTTTCGAACTGATGCGTTGGCTCAAGGCTTCATAATTCGGTGCGATATTGGTCACAAAATAAGGCGGCACGGCATAAACAAAAAGCGCCGACGGCAGACTTTCACCGGCGCACCGGTCAATTACTTCGCGGAGATTGTCGCAAGCCACTTTTTCCGTCCGCGATGAGCCGATGCTGACCATCCGGTCGCCTTCGTCAAAGAGCAAAACCAGGCCGGCGTAACCCAATTCGTGAACCGCTTGCGCCAATGAACGCATCATCTTAAACGCGACGGTTTTATCCAATTTTTCCGTGATGCTAAAATGGCGCACATCTTTTAAGGCAACCGCTTCGCCGCGCAGCCAGGCAGCGATAAGACGTTTGTTTGTTTCGTTTTCTTCGGCAACGGCGCCGAAATAGTAATAGATCGCGTGGCGAAACGAAGGACTTTCGATATTGAAACGTAAAACCGTGTCGAGCCACAAATTGACCCGAACATCTATTCCGACACTTGTTTTCGCGTTTTCAACGCCGAGCGTTTTCAAAGTTTGGAAAAAATGATTTTCGAGAAACGCTTCTAAACCGTTTGTGTCGGCACTATCGCCTATCGGCGAATGATAGATCAGATTGCCGACAACCGCCTGATAAACTTTCAGTTGATTATCGTAAGGACATTCTTTTGGGCTGAGTTCGGTG
>JANLTD010001151.1:0-4094 GCA_031362765.1 Acidobacteriota bacterium
GGGGATTTTCGGAAGGTTTATCGCCAGTTCAGATTGACGGGAAGTTCGGTTTTATTGATACAAAAGGCAATTTTGTTATCAAGCCGCAATTCAATTACGCCGAATCTTTTTATAACGGTTTAGCTGAAGTTAGAATTAAAAAGGACGATTGGATTTACGCCGGATTTATTGACCATAAAGGCAAATATGTTTTTAAGCCAGTGAAGTATCAAAAAATCGAAGTTTCAAATGACGAGTCGATAGAACTTGAATAAATTGTGTTTTATTGAAAACATATTTTCTCCAACCTCTCGAAGGAAGTCGGAATTTAAGGTGAAATTTTACCTCAAACGAAAACTGTATTTAATAAAAAGATGGCAAAATATAGAAACAATTTACCGCAATTGAATGGAAAATTTTTGACGGATGCCGGTTTGGAAACGGTTTTGATTTTTCACGAAAATGTCGAACTGCCCGAATTTGCCGCCTTTTATTTATTAAAAGACGACGAAGGGACGCAGGTGCTGAGAAATTACTACCGGAGTTTTGCCGAACTTGGGCGTGAAAATAAAATCGGTCTGATTTTAGAATCGCCAACTTGGCGGGCAAATCCCGATTGGTCGGAGAAAATCGGCTTTACGGGCGAACAGCTTGCCGATCTAAATCGCAAATCAATCGAACTTTTGACGGCAATCCGCGATGAATACGAAAACGAAAATTCAAGAATGGTCATTAGTGGCTGCATCGGACCGCGCGGCGACGGTTATGTCGTCGAAGATGCGATGACGGCGGAAGATGCCGAAAAATATCATTCCGAACAAATCAAAGTTTTCAGCAACACGGAAGCCGATCTAGTCTCGGCGATTACGATGAACTATGCGGAAGAAGCAACCGGCGTTGCCCGCGCCGCTAAAAACGCAGGAATGCCCGTCGTCATTTCATTCACGGTCGAAACCGACGGAAATTTACCGACCGGACAAACTCTAAAAGACGCAATTGAAACGGTTGACCGCGAAACCGAAAATTATCCGGCGTATTATATGATCAACTGCGCTCACCCGACGCATTTTGAAAAAGTTCTGGCAACAGGCGAAGATTGGACGAAAAGAATCGGCGGTTTGCGGACAAACGCTTCGACGAAAAGCCACGAAGAACTAAACGAAAGCGAAACTCTGGACGAAGGTAATCCGTCGGAACTCGGCAGACAACACGCTCCTCTTTTAGAAAAACTGGAAAATTTGAATGTCTTAGGCGGATGCTGTGGAACCGATATTCGTCACGTCAGGGAAATTTGTATGACGATGATCGCCCGCGCACCAATCAACTAATGTGATTTGAAAGTTATCGGAAAAGGCGTGTATGTCATTCCGTTTTCATTTCCGGTCGTCCCGAAAGGCAAGGCGCGAATCCGCACACAGGTTTCGGCGGCGCATTCGATGGAAGATTTAAAATTCGCGGTCGAAAAATTTGCGGAGGCAAAAGCAGAGTTAGGAATTTAAGGGAAAAATTGACTGCCTATTTCCGTTTTGCCGCGATTATTTTATCTCTGTAAATAATTTCATAAAGCTGCCGCGCCAACTCTGCATTCGAGTTTTTCAAAAATGCGTAGTGTTCGAGCGCGGCAGCTTTATTTTTATCGGCAAGTTGAACGAGTGCCAGGTTATAGCGCAGATTTTCATTAGTTGGCGCAATCCTCAAACCTTTCTGAAAAGCGGAAATTGCTTCTTTGCGGCGACCTGCTTGAAAAAGTGCGGAACCGAGATTGATGTATGTTTCGATTTGCGATGGAAACAAGGCGATGGTTTCTTCTAAAATAGTAATCGCTTCTTTCAAACGATTTAAGCTCAGCAAGGCAAAGCCGTAATTTGAACGAATTATTGCATCCTGCGGCGCAAGCACAAGCAGTTCAGCGTAACAGTCAATGGCTTCATCGTTTTGCTTCAACTCAAGATAACCTAAACATAGTTGGGTGCGGGCTTTGATATTCGACGGGTTAAGTGAAACGGCTTTTTGCAAAGTTGAAACGGAGTCGGTATGGTTGTTCGTCAATGAATAAACTACTCCCAAGTTATAAAATGCTTTAGAGAAGTTCGGGTTGATAGCAACCGCTTTTCTCAAGGCGATAATTGCTTCATCATATCGTTTTAATTCCGTATAAGCCACGCCGAGATTGGTATAAATTGACACATCATTTGGAAAAATTTTTAATACTTGAAGATAGACAGATATAGCTTCGGCATATTTTCCTTCTTTATCATATTGCAAACCCGTGCGAGTTAAAGCCTGTGCTTGTTGGATAACATCATTATTTTGTCCAATTAAGTTTTGCGAAGTCGTTGTGAATAAAAAAACGATAGAAATTAGAACGACCAACAAACTGCTAAATTTTTTCATTTTACACCTCTTATTAAAAATGTTGATTTCAAATTGAGCAGAGAGTAGAATGTAGTTGTTAAAAAAGTTTCTGCTTATAAAAACTCTGAAACCATCCATTGCTCTCTGCGGTGTCAATGTTATTTGACTGTTTGCTGACAGGTCTTTAGAAAACCTTAAAACAACACCTTAAATTTTCTTAAATTTTCTGAGAGGCAGTTATGAATGAGAATTTTCCGCACTTTTACGAATTTGAAAATTTCCACTTAGACACGGATAAACGCTTCTTGCGATGCGATGGCGAAGTTGTGCCGTTAGTGCCAAAAGCCTTCGATATTTTGCTGGTGCTCGTGCAGAATCACGGCGAAGTAGTTGCAAAAGAGACGATTCTAAAATCCGTCTGGCGCGATACGTTTGTTGAAGAAAACAATCTCAACGTCAATATTTCCTTGCTCCGTAAGATTTTTGGTGAAAAGCCGAATGAACATCGGTTTATTATGACAATTCCAGGTGTCGGTTATAAATTTGTGGCAGATGTGCGAGAAGTTTTGGATAAACAGTTTGAAAATCAAATATCAAATCAAGCGCAAGTTACCAAACAACCAACCAAACGGAACGACAAAAAAAGATATGTATTTGCCACTATCGTTAGTGCGGTTTTGCTTATTTCGTTGTTGGCGTTCAATTTTCAATCCAAAACTTCAATCAATTCAAACGCACCAAAATCAATCGCGGTTTTACCAATCAAACCTGTCAATACAAACGACCGCGATTTGATTTACGAATTCGGCATTGCTGAATCGTTGATATTTAAACTAGGTTCGGTAAAAGGTTTGACTGTCAGACCGTTGAGCGCGACGCGCAAATATTCGGACATTGAACAGGACGCGATTGCCGCCGGACGTGAGCAGCAGGTTGATTACGTTCTCGCGTCGAATTATCAAATCGCCGACGGCAAAATCCGCGTTACATCGCAGATTATCAATGTTCAGACCGGAAGTGTTGAAGCATTTTTCAAAAGCGAAAAAGACACGGCGAATAAATTTTCGATGCAGGACGCAGTTGTCAACGACATCGGCAATCCGATTTTGGCGAGATTTGGAAGCCGCGAAAATAATCTGACGGCAAAACGCGGAACAACCAATGAAGAAGCGTATCGGTTTTATCTGAAAGCTGAATATATTTTTGAAAAGTTTGATGAGCCGCAAATAGGAAAAGCGATTGAATATCTAGAACAAGCTGTAAAATTGGATCAGAACTACGCGCCGGCGTATGTTCAACTGGCATATGCTTACCAATGTTACCAGTTTATTTGGAGCAATAACATTCCTTCGGAAAAGGAATATTACCTTAAATCAAAGGAAGCGATTGAAAAAGCGATGGCATTAGACGAGAATTCGGCGGACGCTCACGCCGTTTCGGGTTTAATAAAATCTGGCTATGAACGTGATTTTGTCGGAGCAGAAAAAGAATATCAGCGGGCAATTAACTTGAATCCCGATTCAGGAATGGCACATGGGCTGTATTCGAATTATTTGATGCACACCGGACGTTTTGACGAAGCCCTCAATGAAACAAAAAAAGCAACTGAAATTGATCCAGATTCCGTTCTGAATGACATCGTCTACGGGATGATTTTATATAACGCACGACGTTACACGGAAGCCGCCGCACACTTCAAGAAAATGCTTGAAAAGGATGAGAGTATTTATTTTCCATATTTTTGGTTATGGGTTATATCC
>JANLTD010001154.1:0-3331 GCA_031362765.1 Acidobacteriota bacterium
AAATGGATGAGGGATGAGAGATGACGCATGAATTTGCTAAAAAAAAATAGTCGTTTAAGAGTAAGCGATGATTAAAGAATCTACTGAGAATTATTCTTTTTCATCCCTCATCCCTGATCCTTCATCCCTCTACGTCGAGGTCGCGCTTCCCTTGCCGCTTCGCCGGACTTTTACCTATCGTTTGCCGGTCGGTTGGCGAGACAACATCAAAACCTATTGGAACTTTTTAAGAAAACAATTGTCTAACAAATCGGACGTATATATTACAAAACGGAGAAAGATCAGCAACGTGAATAAAAATTTTCTGACCGCATTTTTAATAGCAATCTTATTGGTTGCCGGAGGCATTTTATTGATTTGGAAATTTCAGCCTTCGACGCAGGAACAGCAAGAACAGATGCTTTCCGGAGCTTTTCGTGCCGGCTCGCCCGAATTCGATGCCATCACAAAAAAGATTATCGCGGAAAACGATGAAGATAAGACCTGGTTTTCACCCGTCGGAACCGGCGGAATAGTGATGAATATCGCCGGAAAGCTCCGCAATATCAGCGACAAAACCTTGACCGGACTTGAAATCAATGTCGCGGTTTTGGATCTTAACAATAAGGTTGTTAAAGAAAAGACCATGATCGTTGTGCCGACCCAACAAAAGAAATTGGAGCCGAAAGGCGAAATGAATGTGGTTGTCGTCATTGAAGGCTTTAAGCCCGACGACGACCGCGCCCGCATTCGATGGAAAGTGACCGCGATCAAGACCGAATAAGTGAAAAAGTGAAAAAGTGAAAAGGTTTTGTCTCAAGAAATTCAATCAAACTTTTTCACTTTTTCACTTTTTCACTCTATTTAGTCTTTTTAACAAACAGTTCTTCGAGCGATTGTTTGACGGGTTGGACAGAGACCAGCCGCCCGCCTTTTTCGCGGGTCATTTGCAAGACCTTATCAATGTCGGTTTCATCCAAAACGTGAATATTCGCGCCGCTCGCTTTTGAACTGATCGTCGCTCCGGCGATCTTTTCCAAAACAGCCTGCAAACTTTCCGCCGAAACGCCTTTGACGTTTATTTCAAAGGATTGCTGTTCTCCCGCGTCGGTTAAAAGATCGTCGAGTTTACCGGTTGCGGCAAGGCGTCCGCCGCGCAGGATCGCGACATTATCGCACAATGCTTCGATATCGGACAAAATATGGGTTGACATAAAGACCGTTACGCCTTTTTCTCTTAATTCGGCGATCAGTTCGCGGATCTCGCGCCGCCCGATCGGGTCGAGTCCGGACATCGGTTCGTCGAGAAAAACGATCTCCGGTTCATTGATCAAAGCTTGCGCGATGCCGACCCTTTGCAGCATTCCTTTTGAAAATTTGCGAAGCTGTTTGTTCCAGTCTTTTTCTTCGAGCCCGACTTTGGTTAATAATTCTTCCGTCTTTTGTTTGCGCTGTGCCGCGTCAAGCCCGAAAAGCTCGCCAAAATAATTCATCAGTTCGGAGGCTTTCAGATAATCGTAAAAATAAGGGTTTTCGGGACAATAGCCGATCCGCGCGCGCATTTTGACATTTGAAATATCTTCGCCGAGGATCTTAGCGCGCCCCGTCGTCGGAAAGATCAGCGACATCAGGATCTTGATTGTCGTCGTTTTGCCCGCGCCGTTGCCGCCTAAAAACCCGAAGATCTGTCCGGCTTCGACGTTTAAGGTCAAACTATCAAGCGCCCGGATCTTCTTTTTGACCCAAAAGCCTTTTTCATAGTCTTTTGACAAATTTTCGATTTCGATGATGTTATTCATAATCCAATTCGTATCTCAAAAAGTTTTTGGTCTATGGTTTTTAGTTTTTATCCAAATAAAACCCGATAGAAAAAAGCATCCGACAAATTAATGTTTCGGTACGAAATTCAACTCCGATCAGCTATTTCTTTCAAAAGCCAAAAACCAAAAGCCAAAAACCAAAAACCAAAAACCAAAAACCAATTAATCTAATTCAAAGGAAGTTTCGTTGTTTTTTGGTCGAGTCCGACGCTGCAATTTTTAGGATCCAAAATATACGGCGCGCCGGTCGGGTCAATCAGATTGTTAGATTTGTCGATCTTAAAATCTTTACCGCCCGGCAGCCTGACCGATTTGAGAAGCGGGAAAATCTCGCTCCAATTGTTTGCACAGCGATTATTTGTTTCCTTGAAAGTCTTTAAGACCTGACCGATCGCGTCGCGCTCGTCTAAAGAATCAAGTTCCAACAGACGAAGCGCGGCGTTTTCTTTGGTCTGCTGGTCCTGTCCGTCATTGAACATCTGGTCATACATTGCGCGAGCCGTGTCACGGTTTCCGCCCTTGGTTTTCAATAGCGCCGTCATCAATTGCATAAACGGCGGCGCACCGTTTATTTTTGCGCCGCTTGAATAAACCTCTGATGCTTTTTCGTAATTTTTAAGCCGCCAGTAGATATAACCGAGTTGGTGATAAAGCATCCATTCGTTCGGGTTATTGGCAATGCCTTTCTCGGCGATCTTGATCGCTAAATCCTTGTCAATCGCCGGCAATACAACGGCGCCGTATGAATAAACCGCCATAAATTGCGGGTCTAAAGTCGTCGCCGTATCGAGCAAAGGATAAAGCAGACGCGGATTGAGGGAGGTTAAGTCTTCGAGATTGAGTGATTGTTGGTCGCTTTTGCTGACTTTGTTGCCGATATACTGAAGCGATTGCATCCAATACCAATCGGCGATCAAGCCTTCAAAGCCAAGCGCATAGCCTTTGATTTTCGCACCTTGCAACGCCAAATCTTCGTCTTCGTAATTTTCGGGCAAAAGCGGGCGGGATTTTTCCGTAAAATTGCTCAGAACAAAAACCAAGCCAAAGCCAAAAATGATTAGGGCGATGGAAATTAATAATTGTTTTGAGTTTGATTTCATATTGATAATTTTTACTTAAAGTTCCGCCGACTGAAAATCGCAACTGTGATGACCAGCAAAATTCCAACATAAACGACGGCGTAAGCAATCGCGCCGAAAATCATTGAAGCCGGCGGAAAATTGCCGTGCGCCGCTTCGATTCGGAAGGTGTAAAAAGAAAGATTGGGCAAAAGATAATAAATAACGCCAAAGAAAAGTTTAGCGAAAGACGAACCGAGATTTTTGGCCAGATCGTTGAGCGACGCGCTGAAATGTCCGATGACAAAGACGAAAAACGATAAAAGTGCCGACAAAGCAGGCGTCGAAAACGACGAAAAAAGAACAGCGACGGCCGTCAGGATCGTCAGTTCGAAAAACATCAGAAAAATCGCGCCCCAGATCGAAATAGCTAAACTTTTCCCGCCGACGTAAAGCAAAGCCAACGAAACTCCC
>JANLTD010001183.1:0-3343 GCA_031362765.1 Acidobacteriota bacterium
CACGATTGCGCGTAAAAAAGCTGCGCGCTCTTCTTTTTCTGACGATGAAGCGAGTAATAATCAATGCCGAAAAGCGTTTCAAGCGGAATGAATTTATTTTGCTGCAAAAGCGCCAAATGATTTTCATTCAAACCGCCGAGCGTTATTTTCTGGTCGTTCTCGATCAAGAACTGTTCGTAATATTCAGCGATTCCTTCGTTAAACCACGGCGGAATGTTTGAACGACCCAGCGAATTCTCAATCAAAAAATGGGTATATTCATGAAATATGACCCGATAAGTGTCTTCTTTTTCCCCTTCGGTCGAAAAAACGATGTAATTTATGTCATCGCCGGGCTGAAAATAACCGGCCGCCCATTCAATTGAACTAAAGGGTTTGAAAGATTTTTCGTCTTTGAACACAACCACCCGCGTCGGAATCGGCGAATTAAAATTCATTCGTGGAAAGAGTTGGGCAAAAACATATCGAAATTGTTCAAACTTGGTGGCAACGCGGCGCAAATCCTTTTCACTGGCATTGCCGATCAGCTGAAAGCTTTTTGATTGCACTCTGATCCATTCGTCCTTTGCCGAAACATCGGTGTTTGCCGCTGTCAGAATAACGCCGAATAAAGCCAAAAGGAAGATAAATCTTGAGAATTTCATATTGTCGAGATTGAAAAAGTGTTTCTGAAATATATTTTACGCTTTACGAATATTTGATACAAGGAAACTTAGGCGCCTTGGCGAAGATTGTTGCCCAAAAATCCGGTGTGCGTTAAACTTTGAATATGCCGAATGCAGGACTTGCCGAAATTTATTTTATCGCCGGAATGATGATTTTGATTCTGATCATCAGCGCGGTCGCTATTTACTTTTTCTTCAAAACTTATAAAAAGGAGATGCGCGAAAAAGAATTGCGCAAGACTGAGAAAAAAAAAGAATTAAAAAACAATGAAGGGCAATCGCAAACTTAACCAGCAAATAAAACAGCGTTATCGCCGGAAGCGCACGCTTCCTCGGCGTGCTGAGCGCGATAGCGCGAATAGATCGCCGCAATCGAAGCCACAAATAAGTTGCGCTTTTTACGCCGCTTTCAGCGACGCAACACGCAGGGATGCGTGAGCTCCCATCAAAAAAATTATGTTACATTCAAAAATATTAGATATTACACAAACTGCGTTGGTCGTTATTGATCTTCAGGAAGCCTTTCGTTCGGCGATCAGCGATTTTCCGGAGGTTGCCTCGCGCGCTTCAATGGCCGTGCGCGGCTTTCAGATCTTAAATGTCCCGGTGATCGTCACCGAACAATATCCAAAAGGACTTGGAAAAACGGCGGAAGAAATTCTGTTCAGCCTTCCCGACGATTTCGAGTTTATCGAAAAAACCGCTTTCAGTTCGTGCGGTGCGGCGGCATTTATCGAAAAATTAAGAGCAGTCGGTGCAAAACAAGTCGTTCTTTGCGGACTTGAAACGCACATCTGCGTCAATCAAACAGCGCATGATTTGTTAGAACAGGGCTTTGAAGTCCATATCCTGACCGATGCCGTTGGTTCGCGCTATTCACATGACCGCAATGCCGGACTTTCAAAAATGCTCTCAAGCGGCGTGGTTCCGGCAAGCGTCGAAATGTCGCTTTTTGAACTGATGCGCGATGCACGGCACGAACAATTTAAGGAAATTCAGAACTTGATTAAATAACTCCCCGCACCCGGTTTCGGAAAAACAATCTTCATTCTTCGGTTTTAGTCATCAATTTGGCTTCAACATTCAAGTTTCCGCTTATCGGCAGGTGAGCATAAGTTTTGCAACATTTGCTCTTCGTTCAAAGTCCACGCTTCAGCGTGTTCCCGCTCGGCGGCACAACGCTGACTCTGATTGATACCGTTCGCGGCAATATTCGCGTCATCACGTCAGATTCGCTTGGCAAATACAACTTCTCCAATGTCGTTTCGGGCGGTTTTTATCTCGTTGTCCCGCAGCGCGAAGGATATACTTTCAATCCGGGAATTTACGAACTCAATCTTTTTGATGAACGGCCCAATCTGGATTTTGCCGGAACACCAAACAACCCGCGTCCCGTGCAGGATTTTGACGGCGACGGCAAAACCGATCTGGTCGTCTTTCGTCCAAGCGAAGGCAATTGGTATATTCTCAATAGCCAGAATAATTCTCTGAGGGTCGTTCGATTCGGTCTGGCGGGCGATATTCCTCTGGCGGAAGATTACGACGGCGACCACCGCGCTGATTTTGCAGTTTATCGCCCGTCGGAAGGCACCTGGTATCGGCTCAACAGCACGGACGGCAGTTACACGGCAGTTCAATTCGGATTAAACGGCGACCGGCCGATTGCCGCTGACTTCGACAGTGACGGACGCGCTGATCTGAGCGTCTTTCGCAACGGTACCTGGTTTCGCTTGCGAAGTTCGGACGGCGCGGTCAATATCTTTCAATTCGGTTTAGCGGAAGATAAACCGATCGCGGCGGATTTTGACGGCGACGGACGAATTGACACGGCGGTGTGGCGGCCTTCGACCGGTGTTTGGTATTGGCTCGACAGTTCGGACGGTGAATTTCAATCGCGTTCATTTGGCGTTTCAACCGACACGCCCGTGCCGGCGGATTACAACGGCGACGGCAAGTTCGAACAAGCCGTCTATCGAGGCGGAACGTGGTATGTTTTGCGAAGCAACAACAGTTTTTACGCTTCGCAGTTTGGCACGACGGGAGATATTCCGACACCTTCGACCAAAGTGCCGTAATTATTACACCGATGTGAGAAAAGATGGCGAGTCGAAATGACTCGCCATCTTTTTATTTTCATTCACCTTGTTGTTATTTTTTGCGTTAAGGAAACCCGAGATTTGAAGCTGGTGAGTTTGTTCAAAAAATAGAATGCCAAGTAACAAGCTGAAAATAAAGTAACCCACTAAGAATTTTGAGTAAAAAGGCAGAAACCCGCGCGTCAGCAAGGGTGCTTTCGACAAGGAAGTAATTGTTCAGGCGCAAACTTTAGTGGGTTACTTTATTAAATTCTTGTTACCAAGTTGTCAAGTCAGTGAATTACTGCTACATTTCTCAACTAAATATCATTTTTAAAAAACAGCGTGATTCGCACAAATGTAGGAAAATGCAAAAATAAGCCGAAACGAAAGTTGAGGGTCTTGCAGCGAGATCAATCACCGCTATTTAACAATTTTACTATTTTGAAGTTTTAAGAGTTACAATTAAAAGCGTCTTTAACGGGTCAATTGCAAAATGGGGAATAACTTAGTATGAGTAAAAAATGCCTAGTAATGGTTCTGTTGATTATTTTTTCAATTGGCATGACAATTTCTTGGAACTGGCGCAAGAAATTGTCATGC
>JANLTD010000486.1:0-1792 GCA_031362765.1 Acidobacteriota bacterium
AATCAAGAAATGCTTTAAATTCATCCCTCATCCCTCATCCCTATATGAATCCCTCATCCCTCATCCCTTATGAATCCCTCATCCCTCAAAAAATATGTCTGGATTAATCTGAAAACCAACGAAACGAATTGACGGACGCGCCAAAGTGACGGGCGCGGCAACTTTTGCGGCTGAATTCCCTGTCAAAAATGCGGCGCATGGCTACATTGTGACAAGCACGATCGCGAAGGGAAAAATCACCTCGATCGATACGAAAGAAGCGGAAAAAGCAAACGGCGTATTGAAAGTTTTCACGCACGAAAACGCACCGAAACTCGCCTTTACAGACCCGAAAGATAATGACAATATCGGGATGGACGGCAAACCCTTTCGACCTTTGCAGTCAAACGAAATCGTTTTTAATCTGCAGCCGATCGCGCTCGTCGTCGCCGAAACTTTTGAGCAGGCGCGTTTTGCCGCGTCGCTCGTCAAGGTAAGCTACGAGGCCGAAACGCTGGCGACCGATTTCGATAAAGCAAAATCGGCGGCGGTTCCGGCAAGCGACAAACCCGAGAAACCGCGCGGCAATCCGGCCGAGGCGTTTCAAAATGCGCCGGTCAAGATCGAGGCCGAATACGAGATTCCGATCGAACATCATAATCCGATGGAAATGCACGGCGCGATCGCCGTTTGGGAAAACGGCGACCTGACTATCTTCGACAAAACGCAATGGGTCAACAATGTCAAAGGTCATCTCGCATCGGTTTTCGGAATTGACCAGAAAAAGGTCAAAGTAATTTCGCCATTTGTCGGCGGTGCGTTCGGCGCGGCGCTCAGACCGAATTATTATCCGATGCTGACGGCGCTTGCTGCTCGCGAATTGAATCGTCCGGTTAAATTAAATTACACGCGGCGGCAGATGTTCACCGGTCACGGCTATCGCCCTTACACCTGGCAAAAGGTCAAACTTTCCGCCGAAAAGAACGGAAAATTAACGGCGATCATCCACGAAGCGATTGGTAATACTTCAACTTACGAAAATTACACGGAAGATCCGGCGTCGGTTTCAAAATCGCTCTACGCGTGCCCGAATGTCGAAACAATTTACAAGCTCGCCAAACTCGATCTGCCGACGCCGCTCTATATGCGCGCGCCCGGCGCGGTGACGGGAATGTTCGCGCTCGAATGCGCGTTCGACGAATTGGCTTATGAACTCAAAATTGATCCGCTCGAACTGCGCCTTATTAATTACGCCGAAAAAGATCCGGACAACGGCAAACCGTTTTCGAGCAAAGAGCTAAAAGAATGCTACAAACAAGCGGCGGCCGAGTTTGGTTGGTCGAAACGCAATCCGATTCCGCGCTCAACCCGCGACGGCAATTATCTCGTCGGCTGGGGAATGGCGAGCGGCACTTGGGGCGCATATCAGGCTCCGAGCTCGGCGAAAGTCATTTTGAATGGTGACGGAACTGTTTTGATTCAAGCCGCCGCGAGCGATATGGGACCCGGAACTTACACGACGATCGCTTTGATCGCCGCCGATACGTTGGGTTTACCGATCGAGAAAGTAAAATTCGAACTCGGCAATTCTGATTTTCCGGCAACGCCCGTCCACGGCGGTTCGCTAACGTCGGCAAGTGTCGGAACAGCGGTTCAAAATACAGCTAAAACCATTTTGAAAAAATTGGTCGCGATGGCAGACGCGCCTTTCAAAGACTCGGACGAAAAAGATCTCGTGTTTGAAAACGGAAAGGTTTCGTTAAGATCAAATCCGTCGCAAAGCATCGCTTTTACAGATATTTTGCGGAAAAAC
>JANLTD010001229.1:0-3926 GCA_031362765.1 Acidobacteriota bacterium
TGTCGTCTCGTTTTTTTGAATGGTCGCCACTCCCGGATTGACATAGCCGAAATTAACGATTTTTTGAAGTTTTCCGTCCTGTAAAATCTCAAAATCTTCCGCGCTCAGATCTGTCATCTGTTTGCCGTCTTTGTCTAAAACTAAAGCATCAATCAGAACAAGATTCGAGCTGATTCTAATGATGTCGTTGTCTTCGGTCTTTTGCTGATTTGAAGGTGTCGGTGTCGGCGTTATTTGCGGAATTTGAGCAAAAACTGAAATGGTCAGCAAAAACAAACATAATAAACAAGCGGTTGAGGCAAAAAATTTCATAATCTAAACTCCTGACATATTTTGGCTTTCTTTCGGACTTTAATTTCAAAATAATGCAAAAACGCGCAAAAGTCACTATTTTTTGAGATTATCGTGAAATAAATTTTAACTCTCGCCGTTTTCGAATTGTTCGAGTTTTCGATAAAGCGTTTTGCGTCCGATGTTGAGAAGCCGCGAAGCGCGGGATTTGTCGCCTGCCGTGTAATCGAGAGCCATTTCGATCGCCAGTTTTTCGATCTCATCCATCGTCGCCGGAAATTCGATTTCGAGGTTGATTGCACGGCCTTCGCTCGCGGCTTTGGCGCGTTCCTGACGCGCCTGAGCGTTCATTTCAAAAGCCTTTTTGCTGATCGCTTCGGGCAGATCGTCGAGTTCGATCTGCCGCCCGGAAGCGATAATCACGGCACGTTCGATCGCGTTTTCGAGCTCCCGGACATTGCCGAGCCATTGGTAATTGACCAGCGCGCGCAAAGCTTCTTTTGAAATTCCCGAAATAAACCGTCCGGTTTTTTCCTTGTAGCGTTCGAGAAAATGAAAAACGAGCAGATGAATGTCTTCGACGCGCTCGCGCAGCGGCGGCAAAGTGATCGGGAAAACCGACAGCCGATAATAGAGATCTTTGCGGAAATTCCCTTCTTCGATCGCTTTTTCAAGATCAATGTTAGTCGCCGCAACAACGCGGACATCGGTTTTGACAACTTCGTTTCCGCCGATCCGTGTCAATTCGCCGTCCTGCAAAACTCTTAGTAATTTAACCTGTGCCGAAAGCGGCATTTCGCCGATCTCGTCCAGAAACAGCGTGCCGCCGTCAGATTCTTCAAAACGTCCCTTGCGCTGATTTCTGGCATCGGTGAATGCGCCTTTTTCGTGTCCGAAAAGTTCGGATTCGAGCAGGCTTTCGGGAATCGCACCGCAATTTATTTTGATATACGGCTTGTTTTCACGGCCCGAATTGTAATGAATCAGATTCGCGAGAAGTTCTTTTCCGGTTCCCGATTCGCCCCGAATTAAAACGGTCGTGTTCGTGTCGGCAACATTGAGCGCGAGCTCGATCGCGCGGCGAAGGGTCGGTGCTTGCCCGATAATTTCGCTGTGGCGCTGATGAAGCTGCGATTTCAGGCGCATTATTTCCGCCGAAAGCTGGTCGCGTTCGAGTGCCGTCCCGATCTGGTCGGAAATTCCTTCAACCAGCGCAACGTCGTGGTCAGCAAAAGGTTTGGCGGTTTCTTCGCTCCACACAAAACCGAGCAGCCCGAAAGCTTGTCCCGCAACCCGCACGGGCGCCACCAGCGCGGCTTTGCCGTTGAGTTGTGAATTAAAGATCAGCCGGACCGCAAACGGCAATTGTGTGTCAATCAATTTCAGAGTTTTGCCTTCGCGCAAAATTTCTCCGAGCGCAGGAAACGGTTCGATGTCGAGCGATTGATTATGCGTTTCGATCATCTGCAAGACCTTGCTCGGTTTGACGTTCGGCGCGGTTTTAAAGGATGCGAGCGAGATCTTTTTGCTCGTTTGGTCAAGCACGCCCAACGCGCCATAATCGGCACCGACCAGCTCGACCGCACGCTCCAGGACCTTGGCCGAAACTTCCTTAAAATCCGAATGCGAATTGAGCGTATTGGCGATTTCAAGCAAGGCGTTGGTGCTTCGCGTTTCCTGTTCCTGCGCGACGTAAAGACTCGTATATTGATAGCCGATCGCAAGCTGCTGAGCGATCGATTCGAGAAACTGAATTTCTTCGTCAAACCATTCACGCGGTGCGCTTGTATCGTGCAGTCCAAGAAGACCGAGAACTTTTTTGTTGAGGCTGATCGGGACGATCAAAAGCGATTTTGTCTCCAACGCTTTGGCAAAAAATCTCAACGTCGCATCTTTTGTCTTGGCAATGTCATTGATCGCGATCGGTTTTGTAATATCGAATCGCTCGGCAAGTTTTTCAGCGTCAATCGGAATTTCCGTGCCTAAACTCGACGGAATGCTTTCGTCTTTGCGCCATTCGTGGCTGATGCGAAGCTCGCTTTCGGGCGTTAACTGCAAAAGATCGCAGCGGTCAGCCTGCATCATTCGTCCGATTTCCGAAACGACGACGTTCAAAAATCTTTCAAGGTCAATGTTCGTCGGCAGATCACGAGCGAGGCGGTCAATTATCGCTTCACGAGCTTCGTGCATTTTGATTTTTCGTTCAAATGAAAAGGTTTGGGGGCTTTCGATTTCGATTTTCATAGATAAGGATTTATTGAAAGTATTTGGGACGGAAAAATTGCCGACAACTAACTCTTAACTGATAAGTGATATTGGTGTCAAGTTGACACAAATTCAAATCGTGCTGTGTATTTTAGATTCAAGGAAAAAATCGGCAAATCGTGTTAATAGATTTGCCGATAGGTTTTTGTTTGAAAGTACTTTATTGGTCGCCTTTTTTATCTAATTTCTTTTCAGGCTTCTTGTCAGGTTTTTTTTCGGGGTTCTTTTCGCCAGGTTTTGTTACGTCTTTTTCCAATTTTTCCGGAACCTCAGGCGCATCCGGATCTTCCGGTTTGACGGTTTGTTTGGGTTTTGTGGAGTTATCAGTTTGCTGCTGATCTTTGGGTGCCGAACTAAGATCAATACGTTTTTTTCCGGCTTCGGCTTTTTCAAGAAGCTCCGCCGCGAGTGAATTTTCCGAGTCGAGGTCGAGTGAGGTCTTCAGAACCTTGACCGCTTCGCCATACCTTGCCAATTTGATCAGGATCGCCCCGAGTTCGGTTTGATAAAGCGTGTCTTCAGGCTTTATCTTAACCGCCTGGCGCAAAGCTTTTTCGGCATCTTCGTCTTCACCGAGTTTGTTGTAAGAGCGTCCGAGATTGTAAAAAGCCAGATCGTCTTTGGGGTTTTTCGCAATGACCTTTTTATAAGCTGTGACAGCTTTTTCAAACGCTTTTTCGGAATCTCTGATCCGTGCTATCGGCGCATCTTTTTTTGTTTTTTTGCCCGGTGTCGGTGTTGGCGTAACTTCGACTTCCTCGTTAAGCGCTTCGATTTCCCTTTCTTTTTCGATCAGCGCATATGAAACACCGAGCTTAAACCAGGCTTCGGCTAAATCAGGATTAAGCTTGACGGCTTGATTGTAGGCTTCAATCGCCAATTCGGTCTTGTTAGTATCGAAATATTTATTGCCTTCGGCAAAAGCCGTCTCGGCATCGGGAAATTCCGGCAACGGCGTTGATTGTGCCTGTGTGTTTGAATTGGTATTTGCCGCTGGCGCTGGCATCGTTTGCGAATTGGAATTTGATTGATTCGCGTTTGCGGATTTTCCGCCGCAACCGAATTGCAGAACGCTTAACCAAGCTAAAAATAGAACGACAAGAATTTTTCTCATTTACAATCTTCCTAATAATTGATCGTTAAATACTTTCGACCCTTAGAAGCAAAACAGTTGCCTTTTGTTTGTAATAATTTTAACCCGGCGGAAAAATAAACGGGCGACCGCCGAGCAAGTGAACGTGAATATGAAATACCGTCTGCCCGCCGTCCGCGTTGGTGTTGATGACCACACGGTAACCGTCTTCGGCAAAACCTTTTTCGCGGGCAATTTCAGCCGCCGTCAAAAGCAGATGTCCGAGCGTTTCTTTATG
>JANLTD010001244.1:0-6751 GCA_031362765.1 Acidobacteriota bacterium
TTCGTCCGCGTCCCATTTCTTATTTTCCAAACAGCTTCTTAAAAAACTTTTACCTTAAAAAACTTTTACTTTTTACCGGTTGAAGACTCGGCTTCGTTTTCTTCGATCGCGGCTTTGTCAGGCCCGATCTCCCAATCTTCGATCAATTGATTATCCACGACCGATTCGATCGCAGTTTGAATTGCAGGCGAGACGTTTGAAAAGAAATCAAGACTGGTTAAAGATTCGACAGTATCGACGCTGACGCGGTATTGCCGCCAATCACTGACGACGTTGTTATTGTTCGGCAGATAAACGGCGATCAGGCGCGTCGCGCTCGTGACCCTTGAAACATCGTTGGTGCCGTTCGGAATGACCATAATAACTTTCCACGTGTTGGCTGGAATTGCAACGTGTCCGGCGGCGAGCGTTCCGATGCTGCCGTGCCCGCCCGAAATGATATAAAGCTCGTTGCCCGCATTGGCAAGTGTTCGGCAATAGCTTTCGAGATTTGCCCATGTTTGCTGATTATTGGTCGGCGCCTGCGGAATCATATTCGTCATCAAAAACGTTGCCGAATTATTGGCAACCGAACTTGTTCTGTCGCCGGACGGGCACATATGTCCGCGATCATAACCCGAACCCGAAAAATCTGTGGCGAGAACCTGATACCAACCTGCCGGAAGTGTGGTATCGGGACGAAAATCATCCTGTCGCGGCGTTGAACCGAGCCACGACGTGTCGAGATGCCACGAAACCCAATTCGGTCTGCCGTTATCGCGGTGATAGGCAAGCGCATATTGCGGTTTTTCCATTAAATAATTTGTCGGCACGGCGATGTTGCCGGTCGCGCCCGACGGATTGCCCATTGTCAGATGGACGTTGGTCGATGGCGGCGGTGTGGCAGTCGGGGTTGGTGTTGGAGTCAGCGTTGGTGTCGCGGTAGGCGTTGGAGTCGGCGCGACGTAATCGGTAATCGAAATATTATCAATGTTGATTCGATTCGTGCCGCCTGAAATCTTGCGGATCTCGAAACGTATCGCGCTCGCATTGTTGACCGTAAAAGTCGCCGTCGTCAAACTTACTGAACTCGTCGTGACAGTTGACCCGACTTTTGTCCACGTCGAACCGCTGTTGGTTGATTTATAAAGATCCCAGGTGCTGGTGGCGTCAGTGCCGTAAACGGCGTGTTGAACGGAAACCGTTCCCGCGCTCGCAACGTTGAAATTCATTGTCACTTTGCCGGTATTTCGGACACGCGCCGACCACGAACCCGTTTTGCGGTCACTTGTCGTGTTGCCCGTCAATGCGTCATTCAGATTCCAGCTGCCCGTGCCGAGCGTCACATTTGCGGCAGCATAAGCCGTTTTTCCGCCGACTTCAAAACCTTCGGTTAAAATTGTTGCGGCTTGCGATTTGCCGAAAATTCCGACAAAACTGCATACCGCTAATACAAAAATCGCAGTCAAACCCGCATATATTCGTTTATTCACACTTCTTCTCCTTTGTGACCAGTTTCGCTTGCTAAAAATAAAGCCTAACTATTTCGATTGAATTTTGTGTTATCGGAGGGGGAAACCTTTATGAACAGATATTAGACGGTTTACGAGCGGAAAGTCAATAAACATTCATTTGAATAGGGATTGATCGAAACCGTAAAACAGACTGTCAGTCTGTTCAACTCGTTCATTACGAAAAACCCAGACAGTTCAAAAAGAAGGTTGCTTGTGAAGACAGGGCAAACAGACTAACAGTCTGTTTTACATATTTACGGGGCAATGCGATGGTTTTTCCGGCGCGGCAAATAAGCTTTCGCCTGCGCCGAATAAGCTTTCACCCACGGCAAATAAGCTTTCACCTTTGCCGAATAAGGTTTCACCTGCGGCAAATAAGGTTTCACTTGCGCCGAAAATGCTTTCACCAGCGGCAAATAAGCTTTCACCTGCGCCGAACTCGATTTCACCTGTGACAATAAACGTTTTCGTCGCGGGTGAAAGGCTTGCGGACGCCTTCACAAAGACATAAAACGCGGCTTACAACGCAGGGAATGTGGACTTGAGCACGGAAAGTCGATAAAATGCTGTTCAGGCTGTGTCGGGAGTTTGCAGTGCTGAAAACAATTGCTTTGGACTTTTAGAAATTGCGGCTGAAAAGTCAAAAATATTTAGAAGTTTTGAGCCTTAAGTTAATTGATAATTTCAAACTTAGTAAATTCTATGTGGAATAAAAAATAAAATCAGTAAATTCTATATTGAACGAACAATCTTCACAGGCTCTAAGCGGGCTCATAGAAATTTTTTCCGGAAAGCCGAGTTCTTTATTGTACGTGACCGTTACTACCTCGTTCCCTCGATCAATCGCGGCTTGAATTTCGTCAAACATCTTTTCGACTGTGTTAAATTTCTCATAGCCATCAATTCTTTCCAGTTGTGCCTTTTTTCTAACCGGTTTTGTTGAAATGGCATTACTGTCACTGACTTTTATTCGCACGGGAACAAACGGATACATTCCGGGGCTTAATTGTTTGCTGACGAATTGGTAACCCACAATTTTACCCATAATTTTACTTGCTTTCCATAACCAACGATTTTTTACCAATTCGGATTTGGCGGTTGGCGGCGGTTTGACCTCAATTTCAGTTTTGGATTCAACTGTTGAATCCAATTGAACTGTTTGAGCCGGCGGGCGATGGTAATTGATCCATACAAAAACAGATGCGACACCAAGGGCAAATGTTAAAACTGTTACGAATAACCAAAAACCTGTGCGTTTCATTATTTGCTTACCTAAAGCATTTCAAAAATGGGGTCAGTGGGAAGATTCAATTAGATCCTCGACAGATTAAAGGCCAAAGCTTTTCAAAACTAAACAACCGTTCCGTCGGGAATGACCGCCGTTTTCGGGACGATGATGATGCCTTCGCGGATGTAATACGATCCGTCGGGGCCGTCGGCGGTTTCGATGTTGTTGTTATTCAGAAACTGGACGTTATCGCCGATTCGCGTGTTTTTATCAATGATCGCGCGGCGGATCGTCGTATTCCGGCCGATGCCGACGTTCGGAACAGAGCGCTTGAAATTCTTTTGAATTTCGTCGATCGATTCGAAGAAATCCGAACCCATAATGATTGAATTTTCGATCCGTGAACCAACATCAACCCGCGAACGCAAACCGAAGATCGAATTTCGCGCATAAACACCGTTGAGGATACAACCTTCGCTGATCATCGAAGTATCAATATCGCAGTTTTGCAGTTTTGATGGCGGAAGATATCGCGAACGTGTATAGATCGGTGCTTCGGTGTTAAAAAAGTTAAACTTTGGCAACGGGGAAGCAAGGTCGAGATTGGCGTCGTAAAAGGCGCGGATCGTTCCGATGTCTCCCCAGTAATCCTTGAAAAGATGTGCCTGGACGTTGAATCTGCCAATCGCCGCCGGAATGATCTCTTTGCCGAAATCAACCCTTGATTCATCTTCTTTGAGAAATTCGATCAGCCTTTCGTAATTAAAAATGTAAATTCCCATCGAAGCCAAAAACGGACGCTTCTCGCTTTCTTCTTTGGTCAAACCGAATTTTGTTGTATCAACACGCATTGATTCAAGCGCGTCGCCTTTCGGCTTTTCCTTAAATTCGACGATCCGACCCTGATCGTCGGTTTTCAGCAAACCGAATTCTGTCGCTTCATCAGGCCGGCACGGAACGACCGAAACCGTAATATCGGCTTTGGTTTCAAAATGCCGCTGTAGAAATTTGCGGTAATCCATCCGGTAGAGATGGTCGCCCGAAAGAATCAAAACCGTGTTCACGCGCCAATCGCGAATGTGTGGGATCATTTGCCGCACCGCATCTGCCGTGCCCTGAAACCATTCCGGACTATCCATTCTTTGTTCGGCGGCAAGCACCTCGACAAAGCCGGTCGAGAACGCCGAAAACCGATATGTGCGCGAAATATGCCGATTTAGCGATGCCGAATTATACTGTGTCAAAACAAAGATCTGACTGATCTCGGAATTGATGCAGTTTGACACGGGAACATCTATCAGGCGATATTTACCGCCGAGCGGTACCGCCGGTTTTGCCCGTTCTTTCGTCAATGGAAAGAGTCTTGTTCCTGCACCGCCGCCCAAAATCACTGCTACGACATTTTCGTATTGAGACATATAATTCTGTTATCTTTGCTTGTTTTTGAATTTAAGATCTGTTACTTACGTCTTCTACAATAGCTTTTCCTGCACCCGAATTTCAAGCCGTTTGATATTGAACTTTGACATTTTCACTGAAAGCGTGGTAATTTGCCTTTCACTCTTTGGTAAACATCTTTTCATTGGCTGAAGATTTTGCCGGAGTCGTTCTTTTACAGACTAAAATACTTTGGGTGGCAGTTTTTTCAAGAAACGCCGCAGAAAAGGGGAAGCCGGGTGAAAATCCCGCACGGTCGCGCCACTGTAAAAGGGATCAAGGATGAAGGATGAAGGATGAATAGGAAACAAGATTCTTATTCATCCCTCATCCCTCCGCCTTCATCCCTCAAGTCAGGGAACCTGCCCGAAGTTTTTTAGCCGAAACCGTCTCGCGTAAAGACTTTTGGCTTAGGTTAGGTTGTTTTTTCTTTTTCGAATAATAAAAAATCCTGCCTTGCTTGTCTTTTGCGTTTAGAGATAAGCAAGGCAGGGCTTTTTTATGTTTAAAGATTTACGGAAGATTCAGTCCTTAGAGCGTTTATTGAATCGGTATAAGGTTTCGACAAACCAGCGAGAACCACCTGCGGCAACAGGCGGGTCAGTCGCCGCAAACCCGCCCGCTACCGCAGGCTGTTCTGACCTGCATATCCAACCTTTAACGGTTCTAAACTTTGCGTCTTTGCGTCTTGGCGGGAAACTTTTTGTTTTATCCTTGATTTTCCTTTTTGCTTTGACGGCTTGCAAAACCGAAAACCCGCAAACCCAAACCGAAGTAAAGATGCGCGACATCGCCGACGATCTCGGACGCAAAATAAAGATCCCCGAAAAGGTCGAGCGCGTTGTTTCTTTGGCTCCTAACTTAACCGAAAACATTTTCGCGGTCGGCGCAGGCGATCGTCTCGTTGGCGTCACGACATTTTGCAATTTCCCGGAAGCCGCAACAAAGATCGCCAAGGTCGGCGACACGATGAACCCGAATATGGAAACGATCATTGCCTTAAAACCGCAGATCGTTTTTGTTTCAACCGCTTCGCAGATCGAGACTTTCACAAAAACGCTCGAAGCCAACAACATCACGGTTTTCGTGACGAATCCGAAAGATCTGAGCGGCGTTTTGGCGAATTTGAGACAACTCGGCGAGATCTTTGGAACGATGGAACGAACGAGCGTTTTACTCAACGAATTGCAAGAGCGTATTTTAGCGATTGACGAACAAGTGCGCGATAAACCCAAAACAAAAACCTTCGTCCAAATCTCGAAAGAGCCGCTTTTTACCGTCGGCAAAGAATCGTTTCTGACCGAAATCGTCGAACGCGCCGGTGGCGATTCGGTCACAAAGACGGTCGCCACGGCTTACCCGAAGATCAGCAAGGAAACTGCGCTGGCGTTAAACCCGGACGCGATCATTCTTTCGGAAAGTACTGACAACACGGAACCCAACGACGTTTTCAAAAACTCTCCGGCAATGAAGAATAAAAAAGTGTTCAAGATAAATGCCGATATTATTTCGCGTCCCAGTCCGCGCATCATTGAGGCTTTGGAACAAATCGCGGACGCGCTGGTTGGTAAATAATTATGGGAGGAGGAAAAGCAGACACGGAGACGCGCAGGCGCGGAGACGCGGAGACGCGGGAAAGGGAAGGAAAAATCTCCTTTTCTCCTCGTCGCCTGGTTTCCTCTTCTAAAATGCTTGCGCTCCTCGTCGGATTATTGCTTCTGTCGCTTCTTCTGGCGATTTGGCTCGGCAGCGAAAAACTTTCGTTCTTTGAATTGACCGACGCGCAATCCGCGATTCTTTTCGACATTCGGCTGCCGCGTGTTTTGCTTGGCGCGTGTGTCGGTGCGAGTCTTGCGGTCGCGGGCGCATCGCTGCAGTCTTTGCTGAGAAATCCTTTGGCGGAGCCATACCTGCTCGGCGTTTCAAACGGCGCGGCTTTGGGAACGATGCTCGCGTTCGTGTTTTTCGCAAACTTTGAATTTGCGCGCCCCATTTGTGCAATCGCGGGTTCGAGTTTAGCGACGATCGCGGTGTACAAAATGGCGCAAAGCCGCGCCGGAATGAATGTCGAAAGATTGGTCTTATCGGGCGTCATTGTGACGACGTTTCTTTCGTCGATCATCGTTTTGCTGACTTCGCTGCTTGATGCCGCCAAGCTTCGTTCGTTCACATTCTGGCTGCTCGGCGATCTGTCGCAAGCGACCACGAACGGATTTTATTTGACTTCCGCGGCGGTTGTCATCGGAACAATTCTTTTAACTTCGCAGGCACGGGCATTGAATCTGATGATGATCGGCGAACGCGATGCTTTCGATTTCGGCGTCGAGATCGGCAAGGTTCGCCTGATAGTTTTTGCGACCGCCAGCGCACTCGTCGGAATTTCAGTCGCGGCAAGCGGTTCGGTCGGCTACGTCGGTTTGATTGTGCCGCATCTGATTCGTTTGATGATCGGCAGCGATAATCGTTTCGTAGTTCCGTTTTCAGCCGTCGCCGGCGCAATATTCGTCGTGCTTGCCGACACAATTGCACGTGTCGCGATCGCGCCGCGTGACTTGCCGGGCGGCGCGATCACCGCGCTGATCGGTGCACCGAT
>JANLTD010001292.1:0-1985 GCA_031362765.1 Acidobacteriota bacterium
TGAATACCCGATCAGATCCGCATGCTCGCAAATGAACGGCAAGGCAAGTAGGTCATTTTTGGTAAGGGCGGGAAGCTTCAATTGTGAATCGGGGAAATTCATTCCTTTCTGCGCCCTGAGCCGCGGTTTTTTATTCGGCACGCGAACCGCGTTGAGAACTGCGAGTCCGTCTTTGTTTGAAATTACTTTTGCCTCGATTATGCCGTCATCGAACAGAATTCTTTCCCCGACCTTTAGTTGCTTGACGATGCCGTATTCTTCGCAACCGATGACGATGTCCGAAGGATCAAAATCGGCATCAATTTCTGCCAACGTGAAATCCTGACCTTTATAGAGATTGACCGTTTCCTTCTGGCGGTCCTTTCCAATAATGGTCGTTCTCAATTTTGACCCGCCGATATCCATATAAATCTTGCACGGAATACCAGTTTTCTCGGATGCAATTCGCAATAATTCAATCATATTTCGCCATGTATCCTGATCATCATGAGCGCAATTAATGCGGGCGACATTCATTCCCGATTCCAAAAGCTTTTTGATCATTTGATAACTATCAGCGAAATTGGAATCGAAAGTAATCATCAGATAGGGAATCGAAGAATCATTTTTTGATCCGAAAAGTTCTTTTGAGCGCGATTTAATTAGGTCACGACCCTTCGCATAATCGCAGGACGAAATTTCTTTTTCCGCAAATTTCTTACCCAACCTTTGAAGAATCGCCTGAACCTGCCGGAGAATATGTGACTCACTGCTTGTAAGCGATGACAAACCTGCAACATGCAAACTATCCTGCAAAATTCGTGCATCGTCTTTCCGAAGTGTCAGATATTGAATCAGATTTATTGCGCTTATTCTTTGACTTTTTGAAACGTTCTTGATTTCTGAATCAAAACCCGAAACAGCGGAGTTCATATTTTCGACAAGAGATTTCAGCGTTTCTTTTAATGATTCAATTTCCGAATTCATAAATATTTTACCTTTAACAAAATTGGTACTTTTCTATGCTTTAAGGGAATAGTATAAAGACATCAGGTTATTTGCAATGAAGACAACGACAAATAATCGTTTTTCAGGCATGCCGAAAAATTAAGATCCCTAGTCTGAAAATAGATGCTCAGTAGATCCAAATTTGGGATGTCGGATGTCGGATTTTTTGTCAAGCCAAACTCTGAATTTAGGGGAAAACCGGAGTCTTCGAGTTGTTTGAGAATCCGCGCATCCGCGCATCTTAAATCCAAAATTGGATCTACTGATGCTCTATAAATTCACAAATTCTTAACATTTATTCTATTTCTAATTTACATTCCATTGATAAAATCACCCTTTAATTTAATTAAAAGGAGAGAATTTTATGCTACAAAACCACAAAAAGGTTTTTTCTGTTTTTGTTTTTATTGCACTTGCTCTTAACTCGATTGACATTTGGGCGGCGACTCCGGGTATTTCGCTGGTTGGAAAAGGTTTAATTGATGCCACCGGCATAGATAAATCCGGTCAAACCGGGGTGATTTGTCAGGCAGGCGTGCCTTCTAACTGCATTTCCAAGTCAAACTTCGGCGGGTTTGGTTCAGATCTGACCTATAGCGGACATGACAATGTTTTTATTGCTGCGCCCGATCGCGGCCCATTCGATGGTTTGACCGATGTTCCTTACCTTGATCGTTTTCATTTTCTGCATATTACGACAAACATTGGGGCTACGTTTCCAAACATCCGAACAATCCTTTTGGATACGCGGTTCCTTAAAAATGAAGCCGGTCAGACATTTGTCGGCGCGGCAGGAGTTTTTGACACAAATAACCTTGCATCACTGAGATTCGATCCGGAAGGCATCCGGGTTGGAGCAAACGGTAACTTTTATATCTCGGATGAATATGGCCCGAATGTTTTGGAGTTCGACCGACAGGGTAATCTCGTGCGGCGAATTTCCGTCCCTTCAAAATTTAACATTGTCAATCCGAATTCCGACCCAACCCTGGAATTGC
>JANLTD010000003.1:0-5940 GCA_031362765.1 Acidobacteriota bacterium
GCGCGTTGTGAGTTGTTCCGGTTTTCTTATCTGCTAAACTCTCGGTCTGAGCGTTTCATTTGTCCTTTTGGCAACTGACCGTTATCTACCGTAAATTATGAAAACGATCAAATGACCGCTTTAACTCGAATCAAATTAAAAATCTCGCGCGGCGAATTTGCTTTTTCCAGTCATAGCATTTACGACAAGCTGGAACTTTACAATTTTACGGCCGACGATATTTTGAATTGTGTTTTTACCTGCCAAAAAGTCATCAAACAAACCGGGGATGAGCGCGGCACAAGATATGTTATTATTGGTTGTGCGATTGACGGCACACCAATTGAAGTTGTCTGCCGTTTTATGAATGGAATAGTTTATTTTATTACGATTTACGATTATGACCACTAAGATTTGTCCAACCTGCGGCGGCGAGTTAATTGATACTTTTGTTTCCAAGACGCTAAAACGGTTTGGTCGGGAATTTATTTACCACAACATCAAAGCCGAAACCTGCCAAAACTGCGGCGAGATTTTTCTTGACGGTGTAACGATGGTTAATATCGAAAAAGATATTCGGGAAAAAGTAGGCGAAAAGATTGCGGCTTGAAGATTTGGCTCAATCCAAATATTTGCTTTGATGGATTTCTTCATAACTTATTGTGATCTGCGACAATTTTCTTGTCTGATAATGTTTTTCTGTCTCGAATGCCGCAACACGAAATATAAACGACAACGTAAATAGTTGTATCACGGTCAAAGCCCTTCTTTTCAATATTTCCAGTAATCTTAGTTATATCAACTATGCCGTTATCCGCCGATTTTTATGGGATGATTTAATCAGTAGCAGAACTTACTCAAAGCGTATTTGGAAAGACAAAGAAAACTGTCGGTGTTTCTGCGTTTGACCTTTGCGACGAATTTCAATATAATCTGAACTTTTCGACTGGCGGAAAAGTTTCCCGCTGAATACGAAGGAGATAATACTAAAAATGAGTTACGCAATTATCAGAACAGGCGGAAAACAATTTCCGGTCAGCGACGGGCAAACCTTGCGCGTGCCGACAATCGAAGCGGAAGCGGGTAAAAAGATCGATCTCGAAGCTCTTCTCGTCGGTGAAGGCAAAGACACGACAATGGCTGCGGGAGCAACCGTTTCGGCAACCATCGTCGGACACGGCAAGGGCGATAAAGTGATCGTTTTCAAGAAAAAACGCCGCAAACAATACAAACGCAAACAAGGTCACCGTCAAGGTTACACGGAAATCACGATTGAAAAGATTTAGTTGGAGGACAACGGATTGCGGATTGCCGATTTCGGATTGCGGATTGTAAGATCCAAATCCCAAATCCCAAATCTCAAATCCCAAATAGATTTATGGCACATAAGAAAGGTGTAGGTTCATCAAGAAACGGACGCGATTCACACGCGCAGCGATTGGGACTCAAGAAATTCGGCGGCGAACACGTGCTCGGCGGCAACATTCTGGCGCGTCAGCGCGGCACAAAATGGAAACCGGGCAAAAACGTCGGACGCGGTAAAGACGATACGCTCTTTTCGCTGATCGAAGGCTTTGTCAAATTTGAAAACAAAGGTCAAAAAGGCAAGTTCATCAGCGTTTACGCCGAAGGCGCGACCGAGCTCGCACCGAAAGCAACGGCTGCGGTTTAAGCGTTTTTTCGGTAGAAGTTAAACGAGATGTCGGTGTTGTGTTGTCAAACGCATCGCCGGCATCTTTTTTGATCTGGTTCGTTCTTTTGGCGCAGACCTCAATGACTCCGGATTTCAGCCTTTCATTGATCCAGTAGTTATGTCTTTTGGGCGAATTTTGATTGGTTGAGACATTATCCGGACATAAAATCTCGGAAGAAATTCGCGTTTTAAGGAAATTTGCACCTGAAAATCTGTACATATGTATCCAAAATTAATTTTTTTTTCGATTTAAAAACTTTTTTTGCCGATCATTTTGAGAGTTTTCCACAAGCTGTGTCGTAGGTCATCAATATCACGCCAAATCCTAAATTGAGACGGAAAAAAACTTGCGGGGTTTTCCACAGAGTTATCCACAGATGACCGTAATACTTTTCCACAACCTGTGCAAAACTGCCCGTAAAATAAGTGTAAAACCTAAAGTATTTTCTACTTGACAATGGAAACGGCGGGTGTAGAATTGAAACATAGTCAAAAAGCTTACGGGCTTGAGACCGGCACAGGGAGAGGCGAGCAGAGCGGTGACGCATTGTTTGAGAGCGACGGAAGACGGAAGCGAGTTGCTGTTACGCCCTGAATCGAAGCCGAAAGGCTTGGCTGACGAAAAAGTTGAAAGACTTTTTCCGAGTTGATCGGATAAAAACGAACAACACTTTTTGGCAAGGAACCACTAAAAAGCAGCAAAAGCCGCTCAGGAAGCGAAAGCAGAATGAGCCTCGTTGCCGGGAACGTAACCGGCGGTGGAGGAAAAGCCACCCCAACAAAAACCTATCGGCACGGCGTTTCGAGAGAAACGCGAGCAAAATGTGAAAACAGATTGTGTGCTGACCGGAAAAATGCTCGCCGCGAGCCTTTTCGGGATACAAAAAACCGGCGAATCGAGCGTGTACATGTGAGATTCGCCAACCTGGATCGAATACTTCGGTATTCAGTAAAGGAAAACGAAAATGCCGCTCTGAGAAATCAAAGTGGCATTTTCGCTTTTGTCAAAACATAATTTACACCGATCTACGGCAGTTCGATTTTGGTTACATTGATCTCGCACTTACTCTTTTCATTGGGCTTAACTTCTCCGGTAATTTTAACTATCTTTCCGGCGGGAATTTCTTTGCCGTCGTCGGTATAAACAATCAAATCGTCCAAATCATAAGCTCGCGGCAAAGGTTTGATCTTGTTTGGTTCTCCTTTGTCGCTCGCCCAGAAAGTGGCTTTTACTTCTTCGCCTCCGGCATCGGCTCTGGTCGTCATAAAAAGTTGATAACCAACAGCCGTAATTTGTCCGCCGCGAGAAAGCTGGATTGTGTCAATCATTTGCGGCAGATAAATATAGCCGTGAATGACAACCTGCGCGTTTTCGGGTTGCGAACAAACGTTTTTGATTTCTACCGGATCCGGCTTACTACATCCGGTTATCAGCAAAACAATGACGATTATTAGAGATTTGATAATTTTCAGTTTTCCTCTCATTTCACTTGATTTGACGGAACCGGAAACGGATTTCCTTTTTTTGGCACACGTCCGGCCATTGCTTTGCCTTCCCCGGTCGTCCAGGGCTGACCATAGAAAAATGAACTTGATGCGCCATTCAATCTTCCGTCTAAAAGACTTCCGCCTGTCGGAATTTCCATATCGATCAAAAACGTGTTGAAGCCTAGATTAATGTTTCCACGTTGTTCCCCGTGAAGTTCGGGCAATCCGTCCGCACCGACTTTCCAGCGAAACGTTCGCCAAACCGCGCCGTCTTTTCCCACTTTACATTCCCAATTTCCTTTGTATTCTTCTAAAGCCGAACGATTTTCGCCAGTTTTGCGCCACGTTATCGGCAAGCTCATTTTCGTCATTTGAAAACGTATCTTTTCTTCATAAGGCATTCCGGCTTTATATTTCGGTGCAAGACGGTCTTGATAAATTTCCTGATGAAAACGCTCGTACTTTGAAACGGCTTGCGTCGCATACGGCAGCGGTCCGGGCATCGGCACGGGTTTTCCGTTGACCGAACAACTCACTTCACCGTGCGGCGGAACGATGCCTTCTTCGCTCGGCGAAAGATTAAAATGAAGTTCGATGAGATTTTCCCCGCTTCGATCGGGACGATCCGTCACGTCAAAATACGGAATGTAGCCTGTCGGTCGCAGGAAAATAAACGCGACAGGTGCTTCATTATGCCGATTGATAATGTAGCGCGGCGGTTCCGTTCCGGGCTGCTGACCTGACGGAACCCGACCGATGGAGCGAACATCGATCTTGTAAGTTCGAACGAGTTTTTCGGCTTTTGTATCGCCATTGACCGTAAAAACCTGCACATCGAATTCGCCCGTTTCTTTCGTCGCGGATTTACCCAACCAACATTCCGACGTCCGCATCAAACTTTCGTCCGCGTCATTTCCGCTTTTGCGATAAACGTAAGTTTCACAACGCGTCGAAAATACTTGTTTTCCGCCCTTTGAAACGACAAAATTCAACTGGCTTCCGTTCGGATAATTGCCAATCACACGAACCCAATATTTCAGCGTCCAGCCCGTTGCGGTCGGAATATTGTTTCCCGTCAGTTCGGTTGTCGAAAACGCTTCAAACCAAGTAAAGCCGTCGTCAACAACGTCCTGGCGTGTTTGCGAAAATGCGTTAAAACTCAGAAAAATGATGGTGGAAATGATCAAGATCGTGTTTTTCATAGTTGTTTAGTTTCTTCTTTTTCGCCGCGATTTTCGTGTTGTTGTGTCATTTACTCCACCTTCTCTGTAAGCAGTTTTCTTAGCTTTGACTTTTGTTATCGGCTTCCGGGTGAGGTGAGTCTCGTCGTTTTCTACCTCAATTGTTTGTCTCGGCATTTTCCTGATCTTTCGCGGACGCGGTGTCGCTGTTGGCGTTGCATCATTGCTTGCTTCGGTTGCGGTTGGCTGGAACGCAATCATTGAAATTACCAATGTTGCGATGATTGTTGCGATGATTGTTAAATTCGCTCTTTTCATTTTTATTTTCGTCTTTATTTATTTTTTGGGGACGGCGATAATCACCGCCCCTTTTTTTAGGTATTCAAGTTATTTTCGACCTTTTCTTTTGCGCTCTGGCGTAGCCGTGTCGCCTAAGTTATCGCCTTTGGGTTTGGCTGATTTATTTTGAGAAGCATCCATTTCAGACGTTTCCCATTTAACAGCTTTTCGGCTTCTTACTTTTGGAAAAGTGATCTCGGTAACCAATCCCGATGGTTGTTTTGTTGTTGTTTTAGCATTTGATTTAATGCCTGTTCCGCCGCGTTGCCCGAAAGCATTGCTTGCCAATACTAAACCCAACATTACGATTACGACTACGATTAAATTTCTTAAAATTTACCCTTGTTTTTTCAAGGAATTACCAGTCGTTGTCCCGGTTTGATAATATCGGGATTCGGACCGATTACTTGCAGATTTGCTTGATGAATAACCTTGTATTTCATCGCGTCGCCGTAGTATCTAAGGGCAATTTTTGAAAGCCAATCGCCTGATTGAACAATATGAATTCGCTCGGTTTTTTCGGCTTTCGGCTGATTTTGAGGCGGTTCAATTCCATCGCCGACAAAATTCTTCTTGATATATTGTTTGTATAACGGGTCGGTAAGCAAAGAATTCCTCAAGGCATAAACCCAATCGGCTTCCTCGTCGGTTTGATATGTTTGGGCAACTTTATAACCATACATTGCTTGTTCGGAAAGTCCGCCGTCTTTGCCTGCGCTCAAGAGGTAAAATCCTTGGGCAATATAAGCAATCGCTTCGTTATCAAGCCAAGGCATAACGATACCTTTCACGTCATAAATGGCGTGGACGGATTCGTGAACTAACAAACTATGGAAAATATTCTGCGTCGAGTTGTTTTTGCCGATATAAAATGTGTCGGCTTTGCTGATGCCGTCGTCTCGGATGGTATATTTCGCCGTACCCGCCGGAACTCCGCCTTCCACAACATCCATATTTCCTTGCTCGATATTAAGCGCGACCGTTACAAAATCATTCGCGTAAATCTTCCAATTCGCACCTCCGACGGCGGTGTATGTAAAATTTACCTTTTGCGTATGACTATTTCTCAAAACATTAATAACAGTTTGTTTCATATTAGTTTTCTCCAAAAGATTTTCGCCAAAAGGCGTTTTTGTTGTAAAATTAAGCCGAATCGAAATTTCGTACAGCTTGTGTTGGTTAGGACTACAAGCATAGATGATGTTTGCGGAAAAGTCTTCAATTACTTTGAATCGCAATTCCGTTTGCTCTGTCAATTTG
>JANLTD010000011.1:0-2315 GCA_031362765.1 Acidobacteriota bacterium
GTCGTCCATTAATGCGTGAAATCCACCAAGTTCATTGAACATCTCATTGAATGATTCTTGCGTTGATAATGCTTCGGCTTTTTTCAGTCGAACCTCCATCAAATCAATCGCCAATTTTGTGTGGATCTTCACATCGGTAGCGGCCGCAAGCGAAGATTTTTCATCCTTTGAAATACTCTTGACCGGCGGCAACTCAACATTCGGCGGTATTTCGTCCTGGGCTTTGATGCCAAGATTTGCTAAGAGGAAAATTACAAAGGGCAACGCAAAGACAAAAATAGAATTTCCCGCCCGCAAGGAATTTAACTTAAGCCCAAAACGACCAGCATTTAGACAATTTAACATTTACCTATACCTCCGAATTCTTTTACTTTCTACTTTTGCCTTTCTTTTCCTTTATTAGTTTTTGCAAAACCGGCAGCCGCAGACTAACTTTTTCGAGCTCCAGCTTATTCTTTTCCGCATCGGCGAGCTTTATGAACCGCTGATAATTTGCCATCGCATCCAAATATTCCGTCAGAGTGTCAAAGATAATGCCTAAAAAATAGTAGGTGATCGCTAAATCAGGTTGTTTTTCTTCGAGCCACAGATATTCTGTTTTGGCTTCCGGGTAGCGTTTAAGCTGAAAAAGTGCGATTGCCAGATTGGCGTGCGCCGTGAAATTATCCGGTGCGACCGCGATGATCTGTTTGAAAATCGCGACGGCGTTCTCATATTGCCGGGCTTGTACGAGTGCGGCGCCGAAACCGATCACATAATTCAAATTCTTAGGCTCTGATTCATACGCCCGCCGGCAATAATCGAGTGATTTCAGTGGATTTTCAGTTCTTAATATAGAACATAACCGACCTAGAACCGAAGCATTTTTCGGCTCTTTTTCCAACATGTTTTCTAAATCGGTAACATTGACGTTTGAATTTGCGTTGATTCGATTGCGAAGGTCAGTAACGTCCGCGGACGGTTCGGCAATCATATCGAGAATTTTCAATGCTTCGTCGGCGTTACCGTTGGCGGCATAGACCCTTGCGAGCAAAAATTTTGAATTGGGGTTGTCAGGGGCAAGTTTGATCAAATTTTTGGCATTTTCAATTGCGCCCGCGAAATCATTTTCCGAAATTGCGAGTTCGATATTTTCGACCAGCGCCGATTTGTTGTTCGGTTCAATCGAAAGCGAACGGCTGAGGCTGGCTTTGGCAGCCGTGGTATCGCCCAAGGTTCTTTCAACAGCGGCACGTGCCGACCAAACGGCCGCCGTCGGTTTTGCTTTTGAGGTCAAAAATTGAAGTTTGGTTAAAAGTTGTTTCAAAATTTCAGGCGCGGCTTTCGTTTTCAGCCGCAAATCGGTCAGGGCAACAAAAGCCGGTGAATTCATTGCGTCAAGTTCGATGGCTTTTGTCAAGATCTTTTCAGCTTCGGAATACTTATTTTTCTGGACGAGGATCGAACCCAGACTCGCCATTGGCAAAGACCAGTCCTCTCGCAATCCGATCGCGCGGCGAAAAGCGTCTTCGGCATTGTCGGTTTGATTTAGTGCCAAAAAAGCACTACCAAGTTGGTATTCGGCCTCGGGAAATTCGGGAATTATCTTTATCGCTTTTTGATAAAGTTCAATTGCGGTCATGAGGTCGCCTTTTTCGTGTGCGTCCTGTCCCTGATTAAAGATCTCAACCGCATCTTCAGATTCCGGGTCCTCCTGCGCAATACAATATAACGACGCCGAAAAATAAAGAGTCAGGGAAAACAATAATAATAAAACTCGTTTTCGAGAAAATAACAGCGACATCAAAAACTCACTTTAAGTAACAACGAAAAGGATTAGCAAAAAAATCTTAGCATTACTTCTGAGAATCGTCCAGATTTTTTTCAATTACGCGGATAAAATTTTCTAATACAAGCATTTGCCTTAGCCTTTGCCGTTAAGATAAGATTTCTAACTTGAGTATTTTGCCCAAAGTAGTTGTCTTAAAGACTTTTTCAAGTCAAATCGAACAATGGTAAAACCGCAAAAAAGCTACATACCCGCAACAAATCTCACTACTGTTGAAAAAGAGCTGAAATTGCGTGCTTTGATGCGCGAAATGAAATCCGTGTTGGTTGCTTATTCGGGCGGCGTCGACAGCGCGTATTTAGCTTTTATCGCGAATCAGGAATTGGGCGCCAAAGCGGTCTCAATTCTCGGGGTTTCGCCGAGTGTATCGCAAGTTCAACAAGCGGAAGCAAAACAAATTGCCGGTAAATTCGGTTTTAATTTTCAAGTAATTCAAACCGACGAAATGGAAGATCCAAACTACCGCGCAAACCCGACAACACGTTGT